>JALYXG010000211.1 GCA_030947205.1 Chloroflexota bacterium | reverse complement strand
CGCGCGCTCGATTAATTCGTCCGCGTAGATGCGCCGCCCGGCGCGCGTCACCGTCACGCCGTTGATCGCGTCGGGCGGCACGGCGGGCACATTGACATTGAGCAGGAGATCGGGCGCGACGCCGGTGCGCGCGATGTCGGCGACCAGCGCGGCGGCGAAGCGGGCGGCGGCGGCGAACTCCCACTGCGGCGCGTCCCAGTGCCCGGCGAGCGAGACGGCCACCCCCGGCACTCCGCCGATCACGCCGGACATCGCCGCCGCGACGGTGCCGGACATAATGATGTCGTCCCCCATGTTCGCACCCTTGTTGATGCCGGAAACGACGAGGTCGGGCCGCCGCTCCAGGAAACCGAGCAGCCCGATCGCCACGCAGTCCGCCGGGGTGCCGTCGCAGGCGTGGGCGGGCGTGCCGTCCGGCAAGTGAACATCGGAGATCCGCAGCGGCCGGTCGAAGGTGCGCTGATGGCTGCCCGCGCTCCAGTTGCGGTTCGGCGCGAGTACGACGACCTCCGCGACTCCCTTGATCGCTGCCACAAGCGCATGCAACCCTTCGCTATCTATCCCGTCGTCGTTCGAAATGAGTACGAGCACCGTGCCATGACCTTTCATCTTTCATCCGCGCCAGATACGGCGGCGACGTCACAGGACTACGTATCCTATTTGATTGGCGGTGTCCTTCACGACATCGAACATGTCCGGAGATGCGAGCGCCGCATGAAACGACGGTAACGCCGCCATGACCCGCCCCGCCCGCTCAAAGAGGGCGAGACACGGCATGCCACCATGCATCTTCGAGCGATACCACAAGCCATCCACTTGCGGAAACGCGGTGTAGATGGCCCGCGACCAGCGGCGCGCATCGTGACGATCGCCATTGTTGATCTCCTGTGAGCCGCCGGCAAGGGTCGGCCAGAGGCCAGTCAGATCGAGCGCGTTGATCTGGCCTGTGATGCGAAAGCTGACAAGCCACGGCGCGTTGCGGGAGCGATCAATCACGCGCGTTTCCTGAAAAACTTCCGCAAGGCAGATCGGCCCTGCAATCGCCGCATAGAGAATGGCGCGCCTCTGCTCATGTGGTGGCGGCTCGTGATGATCGAACCGTGCGCTCACTATGGGGCCGAACGTGCGAAACGTATTCCATGTCGTCGGATGCGCTCCCCCGCGAAAATAGACGCGCCACAATTCCGTGCCCGCCGGAAGAGTGCGGAGATGACTGTCTGTCCCGGCCCGCCGCATATCGTCAATCGGCGGCGGTCCCACGAACGTAGCCATTTACAGATCGGCGGCGAACGCGGCGAGTGGTTCCGGATCTTCACCGCGCAGGAGCCACTCGCGCGGGCTGACAGGCACGCCATTGATGCGAAAATCGCCATCGGGCGACGTAAACCATTGATAGACTGCAAGGGGGCTGAGGGTTGGATCGAGTGCCGCCACGACCCGGTCGAAACCATGAATGAGCCGCCCGTCGTCGAACTGAAATGTCGGGAGATGCCACGTGTTATCAAGTTTCACACCGTAGAGCGTCCGCTTCGCGAGGCGCTGCCGCACGCGGCTCTCGTCTACATGAAGCAACACGGCGGCCTCCGCGACGCTGAGGCTACTTGCGATGAGGGTTGCATACATCGCGATGCCGCGCAGATAAGGGTCACTCAATCCGTAATCGCGCCGCTCGAGGACGAATCCGCCGCGCGCTAACGCTTCGGCCTCCGCCTGCGTTAGTTCGTTTGCCGACGTGGCGCGCATGCCGACACTGGGAAGGGTGGCAACAACACGACGCACAATCGCATCGAACTCTTCGGGCGAATGATCAATGCCGATCCGGCGTAATTCATTGACAGTGACAGCCATCGGAACTTCCTCACACGCGCTCACAGCATGAATCTGCGGGAGCAGTGTACCGCAATTACCCTCCATATTCTATCTGACAGGAGGAGAACCGGATGTTACACTCTCTGCGGTGCAAGCGAAGGGGCGAGGCATATGGGGCGCAACACGGGGCCGCGTTTCCGCAGACCGAACGGCAACGAGATGTTCGCCCTGCTCCTCCTTTGTGCGACGATCCTCACCGCGTGGTGGACCGATCTCCGGCCCCGCCAAGGCGCGCCGGACCCCCACGCGCCCGCGCCGATCGCGCGCACTCCCGCTACGCAACCAATGATCGAACCCACCGATCCGCAGGCGGGTGTCCATACGCGGCTGACGCTGGAGGCGAATCCGGCGGCGGTGCGGCGGGAACTGCAAATGGTGCGCGAGATGGGCGCGTCATGGATCGTCGAGTATTTCCCCTGGCTCTATCTCCAACCGAATGGGCCGGACGATTACGACTGGAAGCATGCCGACCTCGTGATCGGCGAGGCGCACCGGCAGGGTCTAACGGTGATCGCCCGCATTGACGGCGTCCCGGCGTGGGCACGACCGGCGGATACCAGTTGGAAGTATCTCGACGCGGGCGGCTACCCGGCCTACGCGCGGCTCGTAGCGGCTTTCGCGGCGCGCTACCGGGGGCTGGTGACGCAGATCGTCGTCTGGAATGAGCCGAACCTATCGCTCGAATGGGGGCTGCGGCCCGTGGACCCGGCGGGATACGCGGCGATGCTGCGGGCGGTCTACCCGGTGGCGAAGGCGGCGAACCCGGAGATCGAGATTCTCGCGGCGGGCCTCGCGCCGACGACCGAGCCGGACGGCTCCCCACTCGGCCTGAATGACCTCACCTATCTCGGTCGGCTCTACGACGCGGGCGCCGCGCCCTACTTCGACGCCCTCGCTCTCCACACCTACGGTGGCACCCATCCGCCCGACGCCGACCCCGGCAGCGATCCGCGCACCTGGCGGCACGCCGAGCAGGTGCGCGCCCTGATGGTCGCGCGCGGCGACGCCGCCAAACCCGTCTACCTCACCGAGGGCGGCTGGAACGACAGCCCGCGCTTCGATGGCGCGGTGCGGCCCGCCGACCGTGTCCGCTACACCGTCGCCGGCTACCACTACGCGCAGGAGCACTGGCCGTGGGCGCGGAGCGTCGCCCTCTGGCAGTTCCGCCTGCCGCTGGCGACACACACCGCGCAGGACAACTGGACCTTCGTCACGCCGGACTTCCTGCCCAAGCCCGTCTACCTCGAAGTGCAGAAGGCGCTCAGACCGACGAAGGAAGGTGGGACGTGACGGACGCTTCCCCTGCCCGTAATCCTCTCGAAGCAATCGTCGCCATGTTCGTCGCGCTCATCCTGATCGTCCCCTTCGTCGGTTTCCTCCACGATGTGCGCGACGATGGCCGAGTGCATGACCGGACATGGGAACGAATACAGAAGACCAAGACGCTGCGCGTCGGGATGGACGCGGGCGTGCCGCCCTTCGCGATGCCGGGGAACGGCGACATCCAGGGGTTCGATGCCGACCTCGCGCGCGATCTCGCCGACCGTCTCGGGCTTGCTGTGACGATCATCAATACGCCGTCGGACGCGCTCTACGATGCCCTGCTCACGGGCACGGTGGACGCCCTGATCGCCGCGCTCCCCGTGACGCCGGAGTTTCGCCGGGAGGTCGCCTATTCCGCGCCCTACATCGAGATGGGCGAACGGGCGATTGTCCGTGTGGGCAGCGACATCCGCGTGCCCGCCGATCTCGCGAACCGACCGGTCGGCGCGGAACTTGGCTCCGATGGTGACCTCGCGGCGCGGTCGCTCGCCCGCCATCTCCCGATCCGACTGCAAAGCAACTACGATTCCGGCGACGCCGCCCTTGTGGACCTCCGCAGCGGCGCATTGGACGCAGTCGTGCTGGACGGCATCGCCGCCCGCCACGTCGCCGCGACCGATCCATCGCTCGTCATGCTGCCCGACCCGGCGCTCTCGAATGGCTACGTGATCGCGACGAAGCAGGATGCCCGCATGCTCACGACAAACCTCACCCGTGCCCTCGACGAGGCGCGCACGGCGGGCGTCCTCACGCGCCTCGAAGCCCGATGGCTCACCGCGCCAGATACACGCGTGGCAGGCTGATGAACCTTCACTGGCTGAATCGGTAATCCGGGGACGCAGGCTGGAAATCTGCCCAGAGGGCGCCCGGCTACCGGTAGCACAGGCTTTCCAGCCTGTGAGTCTCGTGCCGAATCAAGTTGGTAAGGTTCATTAGCCTGCCTCTCTGGTGCGGGCTAAAGCCCGCCACCACCAAGACATTGCCCCATCTGCGTTTTAATTTTCTTTGCGCTCTTTGCGTCTTTGCGGTTCACTTGGTTTCTCCCGCCGTTATCACCCGCGTGAAGTAGTCGCGGATTTCGTCGTCCGTTAGCGCGTCCGCCGCGTCGCCGATCGAGAGTTCGAACATCGTCCAGTCCGGCAGGTCCGTCGGGCGCAGGGAACGGAAAAGGGCGACGTGCTCCTCGCGCGCGATGTCGAGCGCCGCCGCCTCCAGCCGTTCCGGGTCGCCGTGCAAATAGACGTGCATCATATGCGTTTGCGGCGGGTCGGGCTTGACGACAATGCCGGGGATCGCATGCAAAACGTCCGCGATGGCTATGGCGCGCTCATGATAATGGCGGAAGCGGTCGAGGCGCTGTCGCAGGTTCGTTCGCGCCGAAAGGACGTAGGGAAAGAGGTGGATGATCCGCCCGCCGTGGCGCACCTGCCAGACGCGCGCCTCGGCGATGAACGCCGCCGACCCGGCGAGCGCCGACCCGGCCATCGCGCCGATGCCCTTGTAGAAGGAGACGTACACGCTGTCGAACAGCGCGGCGATCTCCGCGTACGAACGTCCGTAATACGGGGCCGACTCCCAGAGCCGCGCCCCGTCCATATGCACCGCCGCACCCCGCTCACGCGCCCATGCCGTCTGCGCCTGCAACTCCTCCCAGGTCGGGAGCATGCCGCCGAGGTCGCGTTGCGGCAACTCGATCAGGAGCGCGGCGACTGGCTCGGCGATCGTCTGCAAATCCGCCAGCGTCATCAGCCGTCGCGCATCGCCGACGAGCCGTGCGTGGAGGCCATGGAGCCGCTGATAGCCCTTCTCTTCCTTGGTTTCGACGTGGCACATCGGGTGGAAGGCGACGGTCTCGCAGCGCTTCCACTCGGCCCAGATGCGCAGGGCGATCTGTTGCGCCATCGTGCCGGTCGGCAGGAAGAGCGCCGCCTCGGTGCCGAGGATGTCCGCGATCTCGCGCTCGAAATCCTCGATCAAGCCGCCCTCGCCGTAGACATCCGCGTCCTCGTCGGATGATGTCGCTGCCGCGAGCGCCGCGAGTTCGTCGTGCGGGCGCATCGGCCCGTGACCGCCAAGGAACCGCTCGCACGCCCCCATGATCGCTTCACGCGTCGGCGTCGCCTGATTGACAGCCATCGGATTGTCCTCCTATTGCGATGCGGCGTCGCCCATCGTCGCGGTGTGCGCCTGGCCCGCGCATCATACCGCGTTTACGCGCCGATCGGCGGTGTAATCCATCGGATTCCTACTATCCTCAATTATCTCAGTGGAGCAAATGACTTAGTGTCTCTCTTTGCTTGTTAGTAGCCATCTAGAATGTGTGGCACGAAATATGCTCCTTTCGGCGGTGTTGGGTTCGTTTATGGAAGGAGCATACCATGGTTTCTCAGCAACCTCAGAGTCGCGGTAACGCTGCGCCAGGGATGGCGGGACAGGCGGGCGGAGCTTCTCACCAGGGGAGTGGCGGCGGACAGCAGGCGGGCGCTAAGGCGCAGGATGTCGTGCAGCAGACCCAGGAGAAGGCCGGGCAAGTCGCCGATCAGGCGAAGGAGCAGGCCGGGCAGGTCGTTGACCAGGCGAAGCAGCAGGCGACCAGTCAGTTGGCGTCGCGCAAGGACCAAGCTGCCGAGAGCCTCGGCACCGTCGCGGACGCGTTGCGACAGTCGGGCAAGCATTTGCGCGAGAACGATCAGCAGGGTTTCGCGCAGTACGCCGACAAGGCGGCGGAGCGGGTGGAGCAATTCTCTGGTCAACTGCGCGGTAAGGACGTGCAGGAGATCGTCCGTGATGTGGAGCGATACGCGCGGCAGCAGCCTGCCCTCGTGCTCGGCGGCGCGTTTGTCCTCGGCCTGCTCGGCGCACGCTTCCTTAAGAGCACGGCGCAGCGCGAGGATGGCGGTGGTTCCAGCGAGGATCGGTATCGCAGCAATCAATCGGGTAGCTATCGGCCGGGCTACTATTCCGGCGCGTACGGCAATCGAGGCGGGAGCGGTGAATCCACCGGCGCGGCGACGGGCGACCGGACCGATGCGTACGGCGCACGCGCGCAGAACGCGCGGAGCTGGTACGTCCGTGGTACGGAGATGCAGTGATGCAGCAGAGCAGGGATGACCGCTCACTTGGGGAACTCCTCGGCGATCTCATGCAGCAGACCGGCACGCTGGTCCGCCAGGAGATGAAGCTCGCGACAACCGAATTGAGCGATAAAGCGTCGCGGGTAGGCAAGGACATTGGCGCACTCGCGATCGGCGGGGCGGTTGCCTACGCAGGTTTCCTGGCGCTCCTCGCGGCGATTATCATTGGACTGGGCCAACTTGGGCTAACTTGGTGGCTCGCCGCCCTCATTGTCGGGGTGGTGGTTGTGGCGATCGGTGGATTGATGGTCCAGAAGGGACTCACCGCCCTGAAGCACCAGAATATGGCGCCGCAGCAGACGATTGCCTCCCTTAAGGAAGACCAGACATGGGCGAAGGAGCAGATATGATGAACGACTACGGACGGCCGGATGACCGGATGCAATCCACCAACGATATCCCTGCAGAGGGATCGGAGGAGATCCTGGTGGAGATCGAGCAGACACGGATCGAGATGAGCGGGACGATCGATGCGCTGCAAGAGAAACTGAACCCGGATCGCCTCAAGGAGCAGGTGACGGAGGCGATGCAGGAGCACTTTGCCGCAGCGAAGGAGCAGGTGACGGAGGCGGTCCAGGAGCAGGTCGAGGCCGTGAAGGGCAACATCCATGACGCGACAATTGGAAGGGCGGAACAGATGGTGAGTAATGTCGGACGGTCCGGTCTGGTGGAGACGATCAAGCAGAACCCGATGCCCGCTGCACTGGCCGCACTTGGTCTCGGCTGGCTCTGGATGCAGCGCTCCGGCGGGTCGTCATCTGGGGAGCAATATCGCTACAACGGCGGTGGTCAGCCCGCCGGACGCGGGCAGTCCTATCGCGCCGCGTCGTATGGCTACGGACAGGATCAGGGCTACGGGCGCGGGCAGGCCTATTACGGCCCCGGACCGCAGGGTGAGGGCGACCAGTCGCTCGGCGACCGGGTCGGCAGCGCGACGGGTCAGGCGAAAGACAAAGTTGGCGACGTGACCGGGCAGGCGAAAGATACCGTCACCGACGCCGCGAGCCAAGCGAAGGAAAAAGTCGGGCAGTTCGCCGGTCAGGCCCAGGATCAGGTCGGCGAATGGGGCGGACAAGTGCAATCCGGCGCGCAGCAGGCGTGGGGCAGCTTCGATCGGATGCTCCACGAGAACCCGCTCGGTGTCAGTGCGGCGGCAATTGCGCTCGGCCTCGCGGTCGGTATGTCTCTGCCGGAAACTCCATTCGAGGACAAACTGATGGGCGAAGCGCGCGACAGCGTAATGGAGAAAGCCCAAACAACCGCCCAGGAGACGATGCAGAAGGTCGGGCAGGTCGCGCAGCAGGTCCAGCAGACCGCCACCGACACCGCGAAGGATGCTGCGCAGAAGCAGGGGCTGATAGGTTCGCAGCAGAGTGGTCAGCAATCCGGCCAGCAAAGCGGACAGCAGGGCAGTCAGCAGAGCGGGACTCCGCAAGGCGCCACGAAGCAGCCGCAGAACAGCTCGCAGCAGGCGAGTGGCACGCAAAACATGCCGAAGCCGCAGAGCCCGCAGCCCGCGCCACCGGCACGGACCACGACGCCGTAATACGGTCCGTATCTCCCGGCACGAGCGCCGCGAACACTTCCTGTTCGCGGCGCCTTTTTGCAGCCTCCTGTCGAATCGGTTCACCGAGACGCGGTGCGTCCGGCGGCCCGCCCATCCACCCCAAGGCCTTCCACGAGTTGCGTCTTGATCGTTCTCCGGACGTTGCATTCCGCGGCGGGCGTGTTGTGGCTGCTATCTGGGGGTCGATTGGCGAAACGGAAAATATAATACGCCAAGGCCGTAGCGCCGAGAAACGCAAGCGACGGTGTCGGTGTTCTATGATTAGATCACCCGGTAAGCGTTCAGTGAAAATGTCACGCTATGGAGAACGTGACAATGAACGCGAAAGAACAACGACGGGTGATGATCCTCACTGCGGTGGTGAACGGGACGGTGTCCATCGCGGAAGCGGCGGACTGCCTGGCGG
>JALYXG010000190.1 GCA_030947205.1 Chloroflexota bacterium | reverse complement strand
CTCGTGCGAGGTCTGAAGGCGGAATTCATCGTCGTCACTGTCCGAACCGCCGACGATTTGACGCCGGAAAAGCAGACAAACCTCCAGAAAGCGCTCGACCTCGCCGAAGACCTCGGCGCGACGGTCGTCACCCTCGAAGGGCGTGACATCGCCGAAACGCTCGCCACCTTCGCTCGCGAGCAGCGAGTGACGCAACTGGTGATTGGCCACCCACAGAAAAACCGTTGGGAAGAGTTGACGCGCGGCAGCACCGTCAACCGTATCCTGCGCCTTTGCCGCACCGTGGACATCCTCGTCGTCGCCGATCAATGATCCTGCGAACCATCATCTTTATGCTTTCTTTATACACTGGGTGTTATCGTCATTGCTGTGCTGGCTCCATTGACCCAGCATAGAAATTGCTACCGTGTGCGCCGTGTAATAGACGCAGGGCGCACATCAATCTGGAGGCATAGCATCTCCCTATGTTAGCGAGCGAACCGGAAAGAGCGCCGCCCGATACCATGCCCCCGAAGGAACCAATGAACGGGGCGCACGCGCAGGAGCCCGAGGTTCTTGCGAACATTGAACGCAGACCGCGAGACGGCGCGCGCCCCGCCGGTGGGCGGCGCACTGCGATGCCCGATATTGACTGGCGAGAGGAACGCCGGGGAACCCTTCCTGGGAATCGGTATGTGCGCGTTTTACGCTCACAGGACCGGGGTTTCACGGAAGTTAGTCCGGGTACATTGCGCGCGGGCGCGAGCGCCACCGCCCCTCGAACGGGCACGGGGCGCGTGATGACCGGCATCAAGCGCGCCCTGATCGGTCGCCCGATCGCCAGCGAGCACGCGATCCACGAGCGGCTGACCAAGATTAAAGCCCTTGCCATCCTTTCATCCGACGCGCTCTCATCCGTCGCGTACGGCACCGAGGCGAGCCTCGGCGTCCTCGTCGTCGCCGGCGCGGCAGCCTTCGGCTACATCCTCCCCATCTCGTACCTCATCCTCGGCCTGCTCGCGCTCGTGGCGATCTCCTACCGGCAGACGATTTTCGCCTACCCGAGCGGTGGCGGTTCGTACATCGTCGCGCACGAGAACCTCGGCGTCCTCCCCGGCCTGATCGCGGCGGCCTCGCTGCTGGTTGACTATATCCTCACCGTCTCGGTCAGCATCTCAGCGGGCGTCCTGGCGCTCGTCTCCGCCTTTCCCCGCCTTGGCGGCTACGTCGTCCCGCTCGGCGTTGTGTTCATCCTGCTCATCACGGTCGGCAACCTGCGCGGCATCCGCGAGTCGGGCACGATCTTCGCCGCGCCGACCTACATCTTCATCGTCAGCATCCTCGTCCTGCTCGCGCTCGGTCTCTTCCGCGTCGCCACCGGCGACCCGGCGGCGACCGCCACGCCGCGCGATCACCTCGACGCTATCGAGGGGGCGAGCGTTTTGCTTTTCCTGCGCGCCTTCGCCTCCGGCTGCTCGGCGCTGACCGGCGTGGAGGCGATCTCGAACGGCATCCCCGCCTTCAAGAAGCCCGAATCCCGCAACGCGGCGACCACGCTCGTCTGGATGGCGGGCCTCCTCGGCGTGATGTTCATGGGCGTCTCGTTCCTCGCGCATCAGTACGGCATTACGCCCCGTGACAACGAGTCGGTCGTCTCGCAGATCGCCGCGCAGGTCTTTGGCGGCAAGGGCGCGCCGTACTTTATCATCCAGATCGCGACCTGCCTGATCCTCATCCTCGCGGCGAACACGAGTTACGCGGATTTCCCCCGCCTCGGCTCAATCCTCGCGCGCGATGGCTTTTTGCCGAAGCAGTTCCAGTTTCGCGGCGACCGCCTCGCCTTCACCATCGGCATTGCTGTGCTGACCGTCCTTTCCACGGCCCTGTACGTCGTCTTCGGTGGTCAGACGGATCGGCTGATTCCGCTCTACGCGGTTGGCGTCTTCGTTTCTTTTACGCTGTCGCAGGCGGGGATGGTGCGCCACTGGCAGCGCGAGCCGGGCAATCACAAACATCAGATGCTGATCAATGGTACGGGCGCGGTGGCGACGGGCGTCGTCGCGATCATCTTCGGCTACACCAAGTTCATCTATGGCGCATGGCTGGTGATCTTGATTATTCCGATCATCGTCCTGTTCTGCCTAGGCATCGCGCGCCACTATCGCCAGGCCGCCGAGCAGGTACGCCTGACAGACGATGACCTACCGCCCGTCGTGCGCACCGTCGAGCAGGTGGTGATCGTGCCGGTATCGGACATCAACAAGGTGACGCTCAACGCGCTGACGTATGCCCGCTCGCTCTCTTCGCGGGTCGTGGCGGTGCATGTGACGGACGACGCGGCGGAGGCGACGCACCTACAGGAGGCGTGGGAAAAGTGGGGCGAGGGTGTCAACCTCGTCATCCTCGAATCACCCTACCGCTCGCTCACCGGGCCGCTCCTCTCCTATCTTGATCTCGTCCAGCGCAAGCAACCGAAGGCGATGATCACCGTCCTCGTGCCGGAATACGTGCCGCATCACTGGTGGGAGCAAACCCTGCACTCGCAGACGGCGCTCCGCCTCAAAGCATCGCTCCTTTTCCGCCCCAACACCGTCGTGACGAGCGTGCCGTATCATAGCAAGGACTGACATGAGTCATCCCGAAGTTTGAGGGCTGACTGACGCGACAAAACCTCCTGCGGTAGGATCGGATTGTCTGATTCGATGCCTACCCCGGAGGTTTTGTCATGTCCGATGATGCGCGATCCACCCTGGGGCTGCAAGCGTCTCCCGCGATGGCGGCGGCGCTGCGTCAACGATTGGGGACCTTTCTCGCGCCGCTGCTCATCGCCCTCGACGCACACCTCGACCGCCGTCTCGTGCGCACCTTCGCCGCGAGTATCGAGGCGATCGTTCGCTGGCGCAATCGTGCCCACGGCCTGCTCTTGAGCGAGCTTGGCGGCTATCTGCTCACCCCGGATCATGCCCCCGCCGGGACCAAGCGGCTCGCCAACCTGCTGCGCTCCCCCAAATGGTCCGCCGCACTGATTGCCCGGTTCCTCTGGCAGCAGGCCGATACTCACTTGACCGCCTTGGAAGCGGCGGGCGAGGAGGCATTAGCGGTCTGGGACGAGAGTGTGCGGGAAAAGCCCGAGCGCCTCGCGCTCGAAGGGTTGTGCGCGGTCCGTTCGAGCAAGGCGCATCGCCTGACGCGCATCAAGCCGGGCTTTTTCCATCCACCCACGCGCCCGATCTTCGTGCCGGGCATGCAATGGATCGGCGTGCTCGTGCTGGGGATGAGCGGCCCGCCGACCGTCGCCGCGATGCGCTGGTGGACGAGCCGGGGCGAGCGGGCGGGCGACAAGCGCGCCGAGGAAGGGACACTCTTCGCGCGGTGTGTCGCGGCATGGGGGCGGCAGGTGGCCCATGTCTGGGATCGCGGCTTCGCGGGGCGCGCGTGGCTTGGGCAAGCCCTGGCCGCACGGGTACGCTTCGTGCTGCGCTGGCCCGGACGGTACAAACTGCTCACTGCCATGGGCGAAGAGCGCCCGGCGTGGCAGGTCGCGCGGGGCAAGCGGAAGTACGGCGCTGGCTCCTGCGCTACTGGTGCCACCGGACAGGAAAACGGAGCCGGGATGCCCCGACCCCGCTCTACCGCATCCGCTCCGCCCTCGGCTGCCTCTGGCAGGAATATCGCCCTGCGTCGCACCCTCAAACTTCGGGATGACTCATGTATGTTCCGCTTTGCAGGCGGAGTATACTGTCCGTGTTGCCACGAAAGAGGGGGAGTGGTGTTGATCACCGCATCTTTGTGGCCCACGGAGGAAGTAGCCTGCATGGTTGCCAATATACCGGGCGAA
>JALYXG010000168.1 GCA_030947205.1 Chloroflexota bacterium | reverse complement strand
ATCCGGCGACTTCGGCGTAGCGCGCGGGCATCGCTGTCTCACGCAATTCGCGGATTTCGCCGCAAACGCGCGCGTCGGGCAGAATCTTGTCTGGGTTGAAGAGGTCGTACGGGTTGAAACTGCGCTTCAGTTTCGCCATCGCCGCGAGGTCCTCGTTCGTGAACGAGTAGGTCATTACGCCGCGCTTTTCGAAGCCGACGCCGTGTTCGCCCGTGATCGCGCCGCCCATGTCAATGCACTTGCGCGTGATCTCCATCGCCGCGTCGAGTGTCCGCTCAATGTCGCCCTTCTTGCTGCGGTCGAAGAGCAGGAGTGGATGCAGATTGCCGTCGCCCGCGTGGAAGATATTCGTCGCCTTCAGTTTGGCGTCTTTCGCGACCTCGGCGACGTAGTTGAGGATTTCCGGCAGTTTCGTGCGCGGCACGACGCTGTCCTGTTGATAATAGTTCGGGGCGAGGCGACCCATCGCGCCGAGCGCGCCCTTGCGCCCAGCCCAAAGCGCGTCCCGCTCCCCCTGCGTCGCCGCGACGCGCACTTCCCGCGCGCCGGACTGATTGCAGATCGCCGTCACGCGCTCCGAGAGTTCGTCCAGCCCTTCCGCGAGGCCGTCGAGTTCGATCAGCAGGATAATGGACTTGCCGTCGTCCGGGTAGCCGGCGTGGTAGGTCATCTCAACCGCCTGGCAGGCCGGACCGTCCATCATTTCGAGCGCGCCGGGAATGATGCCCGCTCCGATAATGCCGGTGACGGTCTGCGAGGCGGATTCCAGGTCGTCGTAGATCGCGAGCAGCACGCGCAACGTCTCCGGCGAGCGGAGCAACTTGACCGTCACGCCCGTGACGATGCCCATCGTCCCCTCGGAGCCGACGAGCATCCCCGTCAGGTCGTAGCCCGGTGTGTCGAGGACGCCACCCGTCTCAATGATCCGCCCGTCCGGCAGCACGACTTCGAGACCGAGGATATGATTGACCGTCACGCCATAGGCGAGGCAGTGCGGCCCGCCCGCGTTGGTCGCCACATTGCCGCCAATGGACGAGGCGCGCTGGCTGGCGGGATCGGGCGCGTAATAGTAGCCGTGCGGCAACGTCGCCTGCGACAGATGCAGATTGACGACGCCGGGGTCCACGACCGCGCGGCGGTTCGCGTAATCCACGCTGCGAATCTGATTCATGCGGGTGAGCGAAACGACGATGCCGCCACGCACCGGCGTTGAGCCGCCCGCGAGTCCGGTGCCCGCGCCGCGCGGCACGATCGGCATCCCGGCGGCGGCGGCAAGTTTCACGATCTCGGAAACCTGCTGCACACTCTTCGGCAGCACAACGACATCGGGCATTGCGTGCTCGTGCGTGCCGTCGGAGTCGTAGACGAGCAAATCGCCCCGCGCAGTGAGCACGGAATCCGACCCGAGCAGATTAATAAGGCGGCGAAGCAGCGTCGGGCGGTCTATCGTCGGTTTGGTCATCGTTTCGGGCATGGATGCCATACGTGGCTCCTTTTCTCGGGTCGCATGTTCATAGCGTCTATTGTCCCGCATTCGGCACGCGAGAGCAAACCGCATAAGCCATGCCGGTAGCGACATCGCATCGGGAATTGTGCATACTACCGGCGGTCAGACAGGAGAGAAACGAAATGAGGCGGTCGGTGCGGGCACGGATGACGGCGGTACGCTCCCTTGACGCAAATTACCGGACGCTCGGCTGGCTCTGCCTCGTCGTCGGCATCAACCAACTCGGCTTCGGCAGCATCGTCCCGATTGTGCCAACATTTGCGCGCTCGTTCGGTGTTTCGCAGGCGGTGGCGGGGCTGGTGATCAGCGTCTACGGCCTCGGGCGGCTCTTGTTCGACCTGCCGATGGGCGGCCTCGCCGAGCGCGTCGGACGCCGCAAGATCATCATTATCGGCGAGATCGTCACGGCAGTCGGCAGCCTGTTATGCGCGGTCGCGGGGTCGTTCTGGCTGCTGATCTTCTTCCGCTTCATCGGTGGCATCGGCGCAGCGACCGTCCTCACCGGTGCGCAGGTCGTGCTGGCGGACATCACGACGCCGCAGACCCGCGCGCGGATGATGAACATCTATCAGGCGATCTTCTTGTGCGCGGTCGGCATCGGGCCGTCGCTCGGCGG
>JALYXG010000128.1 GCA_030947205.1 Chloroflexota bacterium | reverse complement strand
GGGTACAACTGCACCCCCTGAACCTTTGGTTGCATGACGAGATATGCCGGCACGAAACTGTAGAAGGCCATCGCCGCGTCGTCCACGATCAGTTTCTGCGCCTGCTGATACAAATCCTTGCGTTGCGCCTGATCGCCCGCCGCGCGGGCCTTTTCCAGAAGGTCATCCACCATCGGGGAGGAATAGCCGCCGTAGTTGAGGCCACCGCCGGTGTGGAAGATGTTGTACAGGTTCCCGTCGGGGTCGGCGCGACCGCTCCAGCCGAAGATGAGCATCTGGAAGTTGCCCATGTTCTGGTCATTCGAAAGCGTCGTCCGCTCCTCCTGAACGAGATTCGCCGTAATTCCGGCCTTCGCCAGTTGATCCTTAATCAGTTGCGCGAGTTGGGTTGTGGTGGGCGATCCCGAACCGACCTTGAAGTCGAACGTGAAACCGTCCGGCTTGCCGCCCGCCTTCAGATACTCCTTCGCCTTGGCGATGTTCGCCCCGTACGGCTTGTAGTTCGCGTCGAACGCCCAACTGGACGGCGGTATCGCCCCTTGCGCGACCGTGTTGACACCGAAATAGACGGTCTTGTTGATCTGGTCGCGATCAAGCGCCTCCGCGACCGCCTGCCGCAGTTCTTTTTTGTTGAACGGCTCCTTCGCCACGTTGAACCCGAGGCCGTTGAAGCCGAGGCCCGCTACGTCCTTGATGACCAGTTCGCTGCCCGATTTGACGCCGGCGACATCCTTCGCCGCGATTGAATAGGAGATGTCCAGATCGCCCGTCTTGAGGTTCGCCAGGAGCACCGTCGCATCGAGGATCGGGCGGTAGATCAGTTTATCCACATACGGCAGCTGATTGCCCGCCGCATCCTTTTTCCAGTAGTTCGGGTTGCGCTCGAAGGTAATGTGGTCGTCCTTCACCGCCTCGACGAACTTGAACGGCCCGCTGCCCGCCCCAACCGGCTTGGCGGCGAGGGCGTCCGGACCGAGCGCCTGGACTACCTTTGGCGAAAGGATCATCCCCGCGCGGTCGGCGAGGGTGGGAAGGAGCGGCGCAAAGGGAGCCTTGAGCGAGAATTTGACGGTGTACGGGTCCATCACGTCAACGGACGTAATGGTATCAATTTCGGCCTTGCGTCGGCTCGTCTTGTCGGTCAGGTAGCGGTCAATGTTGAACTTGACGGCGTCGGCGTTCAGATCCGTCCCGTCGTGGAACTTCACTCCCTGGCGAATGTGAAAAATATAGGTCTTCGGATCGGGCGTTTCCCACTTCTCGGCCAGCGCGGGGACAATTTGGAGATTGGTGTCGAACGCCACCAGTGTGTCATAGACGTTGTAGTACACCTCGCGGTCGGCGTACGCGCCGGAGGTGAGCGGATCGAAGGTGAGAATATCGCCGTCCAGTCCTGCCTTGAGCGTGCCGCCCTTCTTGACCGCGCCCGCCGCCGGTGCGGACGTTGCCCCCGCTGCGGTTGGTGCGCCGCCCGCCACGCCACTCGCGGCTGCTGCTGGCTGCGTCGTCGCCGCGCCCGCCGGTTTCGTCGCGGCTGGGGCGGCGGTATTGGTCGCAGCGGCGCTACTCCCGCCGCACGCGGCTAGCAGCGCGCCGAGTGCGCCCGACGCCCCGGCGGCGGCGATACCGCGCAACATGGTGCGGCGGCTCAACGGTACAGGAATCATCGCGGTATCCGTTTCGTCTGCTCGTGTCATGCTCTGTCTACCCTCCCAAACTCGTCGTTATTTCAGCCACGCGACATCGAAACGCATCATGAAATCCGGGTAGAGTTGCATCCCCTGCACATTCGGACGGGTGATGAGATAGGCGGGTGCGAAACCCCACCAGACCATCGGCGCGTCGTCCACCATGATCTTCTGCGCCTGCTGGTAGAAGTCCTTGCGTTGCGCCTGGTCGGTCGTGGCGCGCGCCTTGTCGAGCAGGTCGTCCACCTGCGGGTTCGAGTATTTCGTGTCAGACAGTCCACCACCGGTGTGCAACTGGTTGTAGGTGTTACCGTCTGGGTCAATCCGGCCGCTCCAGTTGTAGTCCGTCGCCTGGAAGTTGCCGGCCGCCGAATCGGCAGAAACCTTCACCGCCTCCAACTGCGTGATGTTCAGCGTGATGCCAACCTTCGCGAGTTGATCCTTGACCAGTTGCGCGAACTGAAGCCCGACCGGCGAACCGGAGGCGAGTTTGTACTCGAAGGTGAAGCCGTCCGGCTTGCCCCCCGCCTTCAGGTACTCCTTCGCCTTGCCGATGTTCGCCCCGTACGGCTTGAGGCTCGGATCGAAGGCCCAACTGGACGGCGGGATCGGCCCCCAGCCGGGGAGGCGCGTGCCGAAGTAGACGGTCTTGTTGATCTGGTCGCGATCGAGGGCTTCCGCAACCGCCTGCCGCAGTTCTTTCTTGTTGAACGGCTCGGTCTGCGTGTTGAGTTCGATGGAATAGAAGTTCAGCCCTGGCACCTCTTTGAGCACCAGTTCATTGCCGGACTTGATGCTCGCGATGTCCTTGGCCGGCACGCCCCAGTAGGCGTCCAGGTCGCCCGTCTTGAGGTTGGTGAGCAGTACCGTCTCGTCGGTGATCGGGCGGAAGATCACCTTGTCGAGATACGGCAACTGCGTGCCGCTCGCGTCCTTCTTCCAGTAGTTCGGATTGCGCTCCATCGTCAGGTGATCGTTATTGATCCACTCGACGAACTTGAAGGCGCCGGTACCCGCACCGACGGGCTTGCGCGAGAAATCTGCGCCGCCCGCCTGCACCGCCTTCGGGGAAAGCATCATCCCGGCGCGATCCACGAGGTTGGCGAGAAAGGAGGCGAACGGCGCTTTCAGCGTGATCTTCAGCGTAGAGGGATCGGTCACCTCCATCGCCTGGATGGAGGAGATCTCGCTGCCGCGACGGCTCGTCTTGTCGGTCAGGTAGCGATCCAGGTTCCACTTGACCGCTTCGGCGTTGAAGTCGGTACCGTCGTGGAACTTCACGTCTTTGCGCAGCGAGAAGATGTAGGTCTTCGGATCGGGAACCTCCCACTTCTCGGCAAGAGCCGGGATGATCTTGAGGTCTTTATCAATCGCGACGAGCGAGTCGTACATATTGTAGTACATTTCGCGCTCCGCACCGAACCCGGAGGTGAGTGGATCGAGCGTCGCAACTTCGAGGTTGTTCGCGGCGCGCAATGTGCCGCCCTTTTTCGGCGTGCCCGCTGCTGGGGCGGCGGTCGGCTGTGCCGCGCTCGCCTGCCCGCTCACGCTCACCACCGGGGCGCTCGTCGCGGCCGGGGCGGTCGTGCCGCTCGCACCAGTCGAACCCGTGGCGGCGGGCTTCGGCGTATCGGTCGCGCCGCCACTCCCACCGCACGCGGCAAGCAGGGCGCCAAGCGCACTCGTCGCTCCCGCCGCCGCAACACCGCGCAGGACGGCACGGCGATTCAACCGGATAGGTCTCACGATCGTATCACTCCCATCATCCACCTGGATCATGCTCCTTCTATCCCTGCGCCCTTTCCATTGTGCGAAGGGCGAGAACGCGCATCTTACTTCAACCACGCCTCATGGAAGCGCATCATAAAGTCGGCGTAGACTTTCATACCCTGAATGTTCGGGCGGGTGACGAGATACGATGGCATGAACGTGTACCAGACGAACGGGGCATCATCCACGACGAGTTTCTGTACCTGCTGGTACAACTCTTTGCGTTGCGCCTGGTCGGTCGCGACCCGTGCCTTCTCCAATAGGTCGTCCGCCTGCGGGTTCGAGTATTTCGTGTCCGCCAGGCTGCCGCCGGTGTGCAACTGGTTGTACATGTTCCCGTCCGGATCAATCCGGCCGCTCCAGTTATAGCCGGTCGCCTGGAAGTTGCTCGCCTGTCGGTCCGCCTCCGCCTTTGCATTCTCTAACTGGACGATATTCATCGTGATCCCGGCCTTCGCGACCTGGTCTTTGATCAACTGCGCGAATTGGGTCGCTTGCGGGGAACCGGACGTGATCTTCATGTCAAAGGTGAATCCGTCTGGCTTACCACCTGCTTTCAGGTACTCCTTCGCCTTGTTCACGTCGCCCGAATACGGTTTGTAATTCGCGTCGTAGGCCCAACTGGAGGGTGGGATCGGCCCGTAGCCAACCTGCCGGACGCCGAAGAAGACGGTCTTGTTGATCTGCGCCCGATCAATCGCCTCCGAGACCGCCTGCCGCAACTCTTTCTTGTTGAACGGCTCCGTCGTCGTGTTGAACTCGAAACTGTTGTAACTCAGCCCCGGTGTCTCGGTGAGGATCAGTTCGCTCCCGCCCTTGACACTCGCGTAATCCTTCCCTGGCACGGTGTAGTAGACATCGAGATCGCCAGTCTTCAGGTTCGTCAGCAGCACCGTCTCGTCCACGATCGGCCGGTAGATCAGTTTATCAATGTATGGCAGCGCGGCGCCGCTCGCGTCCTTTTTCCAGTATGTCGGGTTGCGTTCGAGCGCGACGTGATCGTCCTTCACCCACTCGACGAACTTGAACGCGCCAGTGCCCGCGCCGAGCGGCTTGCGGGAGAAATCCGCGCCGCCCGCCTGGACGGCTTTCGGCGAGAGCATCATCCCGGCACGGTCCACGAGATTCGCCAGTAGCGGCGCAAACGGGGCTTTCAGCGCGAACTTCACGGTGTACGGGTCCACCACCTCCACGGTCTGGATGGAGTCCAATTCGGTCTTGCGCCGCGTGGTCTTGTCGGTCAGATACCGCTCGATGTTCCACTTCACCGCGTCCGCGTTGAAGTCGGCGCCGTCATGGAACTTCACGTCTTTACGCAGATGAAAGATGTACGTCTTCGGGTCGGGCGTCTCCCATTTCTCTGCTAGTGCGGGGATAATTTGCAGGCTTGTATCAATGGTAACGAGCGAGTCGTAGATGTTATAGAAGACCTCGCGGTCGGTGTAAGCGCCCGAGTCGAGCGGGTCGAGGGTGATGACGTCGCTGTCGAGGCCGGCTTTGATGGTCCCGCCCTTCTTCGGCGACCCCGCGCTCTGCGCGCTGCTCGGAGCCTGGCTCGCGGCGATTGTAGCGCTCTGCGGCTGGCTCGTCGACGCGGTCGTGCTGACACTTGCTTTGGTTGCGCTCGGCGCGGCGGTATTCGTTGCAGTTGTGCCACTCCCGCCACATGCGGCAAGCAGGGCGCCGAGCGCACTCGTCGCTCCCGCTGCCGCAACACCGCGCAGGACGACGCGCCGACTGACGTGCCCCGCCACTGATCGGCCGGACTCCCGCTGTGTGCCCATCCTCCACCCCTCCCGTACCCGCGTGCGGTCATGGACGCTCGATGGCGCCGAACCGTCTGCCTCCCAAACCCGAACGCCCATTTTATCGTCCATTGCGCCAAAGTATACACGGAGAATCGCTTCAGTATACGAGCGAACGGGTGATTTCGGATGGGTTGGCTATTGCGTTTGCACAAGAATAGGGAGAATTAAAAGGGTCTGCCCCAGACCGCGCGACCAGCCCAGGGCAGAAAGAAGAGGGGGGAGGAGTGTCTCAGTTCCGCGAGCGTTGCCGCTCAGGTCAAACGAAACCAGATACCTGAGGACATTGCCGCCATCTGCCCCGACTGTTCAGCCATCACCGCGCGACTGCAACAGATCAAAACAGGAGCGGGAGGTCCACCATGTACCCAGAAGGAGTCCCGGTCATTTCGTCACCATCCGCCCGAGTGGATCGCTGACCCTCGCGTTCCACCGATTGAACGGTCCAGCAGTACGGGTAAAGGCCTTGGAGTATTCCCGGCCTCGAACGATCCGCCCACAGCCTCGGCTCGTTCGAGACTCCCCAAGGGGAGTATTCCAGCGCCCCGCGCCGTTCCGCAATGCCGCCTCCTGTGTACGTACACACTGTACGGCCAGTTCGCGATGTTGTCAAGACCTGGCAGAGAATTGG
>JALYXG010000120.1 GCA_030947205.1 Chloroflexota bacterium | reverse complement strand
GAGCGACGCGAACTCTTCGTCGCCCTCAAACTCAACGACGTGGAGATGCCCACGGAGGAACGGGCATGAGGGCGGGGGTGAGGTAGTGCTTCCCCGCGTCATCACGATTGACGGCCCGGCGGGTGTTGGGAAGACGAGCCTCGCGGAGCGGCTGGCGGAACGGCTCGGTTACCATGTCTACGACACGGGCGCGCTGTATCGCGCGGCGACGCTGCTCGCGGTGCGGGCCGGTTTGGACGACATCGGGCCGGAGGATGAGGCGCGGATCGTCCGACTGATCGCGGCGGCGCGCATCCATGTCGGGCCACCGCGCGATGCCGCGAGCGAGCCGGTCGTGACAATCAATGGCGAAGACGTGACGGGTGATCTGCGCTCGCCCGCCGTCAACGGCCACGTCTCGGCCGTGTCGCAGTTGCCCGGCGTGCGGGACGCGCTGCTTGCCGTGCAGCGGCAGGCGGCGGCGACGGGGGGCGTCATCATGGTCGGGCGCGACATGGGCACGGTCGTCGTGCCGGATGCCGATCTGAAACTCTACCTCGATGCCGACCCGCGCATCCGGGCGGAGCGGCGGGCGCGACAACTGACCGCACAGGGGCGCTCCCGCCCGATTGGCGAGATCGTGCGCGAGGAGGCGGAGCGGGACCGGCTGGACAGTAACCGCGCCGTCGCACCGCTGCGGCCCGCGCCGGACGCGATCATCATTCTCAACGACGCGCTCACGCCGGACGAGGTCGCCGAGCAGGCAGTGCGCGCGGTGGAGCAGGCGGCGGCACGCGCCGGGTCGAGAAGGGAAGCCGGGTGAGCGCCACGCCAGGAATAACGCCGAATCCATCGCCCGCGCACCGCGACGAACGCGACCGTGTGGATGCCTTCCGCCGCACGCGCCTCTATGGGGCGCTCTTTCGCGGCACGCGCTGGGCTTTTCGCGCGTCGTTCGTGCCGCTGATGCGCCTCGAAGTGCGTGGCCTCAAGAATGTGCCGCGCCGAGGCGCGCTGATCGTGGCGAGCAATCACCTGCACAACTTCGATCCTGAAGTCGTCGGCGCGGTGATCCCCCGGACCGTCTTCATCATGGCGAAGAAGGAACTCTTCGCGATTCGCGGCATCGGTGCGTTCATCCGCTTCTTCGGCGCATTTCCCGTTGATCGAGGCGCCGTTGACCGCGCCGCGCTGCGCTACGCCGTGCATCTCGTCGAGGACGGTCATGCGCTCTTGATGTTCCCGGAGGGGACGCGCTCGCCGACGAGCAAGATCGAGAAGGTGCTGGCAGGCGCGGCGTTCGTCGCCTTGCGGACGGGCGCGCCGATCCTGCCCGTCGCGGTGACCGGCACGGAAACGCTGCCGTTCGACGAAAAGGCGGCGGCGGCGGGGCGCAGGCGGTGGGGCCGCGCGCGGGTGACGGTGACGTTTGGCGCGCCCTTCCACCTCAGCACAGGCGCGGACGGCAAGCGACCAACGATGGAGGCGGCGACGGACGAGATGATGCGCCAGATCGCCGCCCTCCTGCCGCCACAGTATCGCGGCATCTACGGCGATGCGGGCGAGGGCGGAGCGTGATGGGTGGCGCCGATCGCTCGGCGCGCGAGCACGTCGCGGTGATTCTGTCCGCGTTGGAGGACGGCGACAATGAGGGCGCCGCCGACCGCGCCGGGCAGGGGTTGGCCGCGTTCCCGGACGCCGCCGTCTTCCACCGTCTGCGTGGTGTCGCGCTCTTCGCCCTCGGCATGAATGCGGAGGCGCAGGCGCATCTCGCTGCCGCGCTCGCCGTGGACCCGCTGGACAACGACGCGATCCTCGCGCTCGCCCGGCTCGCCGATGCGGAAGATGATCCCTACACCGCCGCCGAGCATCTCCTGACCGCGTGGGAGCACGACCCCGCCAATCCCGATCTCCGCGCTGAACTGACGACGCGGCTGGCGTCGCTCTACGGGCCGGAAGGGTACTTGCAGTTCACCCGGCCCGCCCTCGCCGCGTTGTATGTCCGCAACCGCTACCCAGAGCGCGCGGCCCGCGAGTACGGCGCAATCCTCGCCGAGCATCCGAACCGGACGGACCTCCGTGTCGCCGCTGCTCTCGCGCAGTGGCGGCTCGGCAACCTCGCGGAAACCGCCGAGGAATGCGCCGCCTTGCTGGCCGAGCAACCGACCGTCGTGCCCGCCCGCTGGGCGCTGGCGGATGCGCTCGCCCGGCTTGGTAACGGCGACGCGGCGCGCGAACAGGCGAAGCGGGCAGCCCGCTACGACCCGGACGGCGCGATTGCCCATACCTTGATTGCGGGTAACCCGGACGCGGCGATCGTTGACCCGGACGAACCCTTGCGCGTGCCCGACGACTGGCGCGAGCGTCTGCTGCCCGTCGCTCCGGTCGCAGCGGCGGACACAATGACGACCGAGCCGGACACACAAGCAATGGCTCCCGCATCGCTCCTACCCGCCGTCACCGCGAAGTCCGACACGATGCGGCTGGTCGAGACATTGTCCGGCCTCGCGGCGGCGCTCGCTGGCGTGCAGGTCACCGAATCTGGAGCCGACGCCCCACATGAGCAGTTGGCGCCGGAAACCGCAGTCGTGCATGTCGCGACGCCGGATGCCGAACGAGAAGAGATGGATGAAGAATCCCATGAACCGGAGTTCGTACTACCGGGTGCGGCGGGCCTCGCGGAAGCGCTCGCCGCGCTCGATGCACCCCCGGAATTGCCCGCCGAATCGCTCCCGCACCCGCTCGACGTGCCGTACGCCGAACCGAACGACCGCGCGGCGCTCGCCGAAACGCCCGTGCAATTCGAAGACGAGTCGGAACCCGTCATCGCCATCGTCGAGGAAGATGGCACGATCATCACGACCCAATCCGGCGGCGAACCATCGCTGGACGCGACGGACGTGTTGCCCGAACCACCCTCCCACCTGCCCAGAGGGTACCCGGCTCCCGACGCGGGAGGGGGCACCGTAGGGGCGCACAGCCGTGCGCCCTCTCAGGAGGTCGCGCCCTCAGTCCTCAGTCCTCATGCCGCCCAAAGGGCACCCGCAGCGCTTGCGAATGCGCGAACGGCATTGGTAGCAGCGGGGACGGATCACGAGCGACTGCGCGCCCTGCTCCCCGGCCTCCGTGCCCTCGTGGACGCCATACCCGAACGCCCCGATTCGCACCGCCTCCTCGGTGATGCCTACGCCCGCCTCGGCCTTTACGCACAAGCCGAAGGCCAATATCGCCAAGCCCTGCTCGTCCGCATCGCGGG
>JALYXG010000057.1 GCA_030947205.1 Chloroflexota bacterium | reverse complement strand
CTTTCGCACTCATTTTACGCTTTTCATACTCACACTGAATGTTGACCGTCTATGCTTGGAACCAACAGGAGTGCGGTAACACCCTGTCGGTAGTCCAGGAGGCACAGGTTTATGGGATCAGGTACACGCAAACGGGCAGTAATTGGGATTATCGTGGGAGTTGTCGCGCTGCTCACGGTGGCGACGACGGTCTTCGCGGCGGGGTCGGGCAGGCATGGATTCGCCTTCCCCACTGGCAATGAGCAGGCGGCAAACAACCAATCGGGCAACAACGGGCCGGGAGATCGCGGGTTCGGCCCGCGCGCCATCGTCACGGCGGTGGATACGACCAACCAGACGATCACGCTCGGCGGGTTGCCGCAGCAGGTCGCGACGGTCAAGATTGATCAGAATGTCAAGCTCGTCGCCATTCAGCCGGACGGCACGACCAAGGACGCGGCAATCGGCGATTTCAAGAACGGATCGCTCGTCGAGGTCCGCTTCCAGTTCAATGGCCGTAATGGTCATGGTCGTGGCCCCGGCCAGCCGGGCAACGGCGCCAACCAGCCGGGTAGCGCTTCGAGCCAGCCAAATACGGGCGCCAATCCGCCGAGCGCTGGCAACGGACAGAATCAGCCGAATGCGACCGTGACGCAGCTGGCGCTCGTCCCGACAGGCCAGGCGCGGGTCGAGGGTCTCGTCACCGCCACCGGCGGCACGCTGACTATCGTGGACGGTGGTGGCCTGCAACTAACCGTTGCGACCTCCGGCAGCACCAAGGTGACGAAGGGCGCCGCGACCGCGAATGTCGGTGACATCAAGATCGGCGACCGCATCACGGCCACCGGCACGCAGAACGGCGCGACGGTGAACGCAGCCACGGTGCGCATCTTCGATCCGAGCGCGATGCGGCAGGCCCGCACCGCGCCGGGCACAGCAAGCCCGACCGCGAAGCCCTAACAGCGAACGTTTCTTCTCCTCTTCCTCCTCTTGCGCTGCCCCGGTCTCCCGCCGGGGCGGTCGCTTTGTTAAGCCCGCTTTACACTTGTTTCAATCGCGTCACACGTCCGTCCCGTATACTGCCCACCTGGGGCATGCTATGAATCGTTGCACCGCGAGCGGCTGCTTCGCGTAGAGAGAAGGGCGAGATGGAATCAACGGAGAGAGACGAAACGCCGGAGCCGGTCGCGCCGGAACCGCAGCGTCGCCGAGGACGCGTCTTCGTGATCGCCGTCGCCGTCATCGCGCTGCTCGCCGTGACGGCGACGGCGGTGACGGCCGCGACGACCGGGTGGCGTTTCACGCGACCCGGCGACAGCGCGAACGCGATGCCGGAATGGCAGCAAGCACAAGCCGGGCCGGGCGGGCCGAATGGTCAACAGCGCGGCTTCCCCGGACTGCAAGGCATTGTGACCGCAGTGGACACAAACGCCAAAACGATCACGCTCGCCGGCGTCCCCGGCGTGACAACCGTGACGGTTGATGCCAATGTGAAATTGACGATGCTGAAGACGGACGGAACGACAGACGCCGCGACGCTCACCGACTTCAAAGCGGGGCAGGTCGTGCGCGTGCATGGCAAGCCGGATCGCGGCCAAACGCCCTCCGGTCAGCGCCCGAACCCCGCGAACTTCAAACTAACGGTCAGCGAGATCACGCTGGCGCCCGCCGGGATGGTGCGCGGCTTCGGCCTCGTCACCGCCACGAGCGGCAACACGATCACCGTCGTCGGGATGGGCGGCCTTTCGCTGATGGTGACACCCGCCAGCGGCGCGACGCTGAAGAAGATGGACGACTCGGCCTTCGTCATCGGCGATGTCAAAGTCGGTGACCATTTGATGTTCAGCGGGCAGCAGAATGGAAACGCCATCAGCGCGACCGACCTTCGTCTCATCCCGCAAGGGTCGTTCGGGAAAGGCGGCTTCGGCCCCGGCGGTCCGGGCGGGCAGGGTGGCTGGCATCCCGGCGGTTCCCGGCCACCGGGCGCTCCTGGCGGCCCACCAAGCGCATAAACGTAGCGTCGCGCAAATAAAATGGTAGCCGCTTTGTCCGGTGGTAGCAGGCTGGAAAGCCTGCTACCACCATTTCCTATCCCTACCCCGTGAAGACCACCGAGGAAACAATCGCGTCAATCTCGGCGCGATGCTTTCCCACAACGAGCGCCTCGAAGTCATATTCATTGCCGTTGTGGTTGACGATCCACAGAACGCCGCTGGTGGGGGAGCTTGTCGTCTGATCCTTTTGCTTCACCGTATAGGTCATCGTCTTACCCGGTTCGCCACCGATTTTCGCGTCGCCGGTCGGGCCGGAGGTGAAGGTGAACTGCGCGCTCTTCGCCCGCGCGTCGTTGGTCACCTGGAGTTCCTCGGTCGGCGTGCCGCTTTGCTTGAACAGGTCCACGTAGAACGAAACACCGTCCGGGCCGTCAACCTCGACGATGTTGCTCTGCGAACTCGCCAGTTTGGTCACCGTCCAGCCATTCGGATATTGGAATTTCAGTTTTCCGTTCGGATCCGTCCATGTCTGGCCGAGCGCGACAGGTGTCGCCGACGTTGCCGCAGCCGCAGTGCCAGGGCGCGCGCTGCCGGTCAGCGCGGTCGGCGAGCCGACGGGGCGACTCGCGGACGCCGAGGCAGCAACGGTCGCGGTCCCGGCAGGTGTCGCGCTCGCGGACGTGCGAGTCGGCGCGGCGGTCAGGGTGGCGGCGATGATCGGCGCGCTCGTCGCCCCGCCGGGACCCGCCGTGCCCGTTGCAGCGGCGGAGATCGTGCCGAGAATACTACCACCGCCCGCCTGCGTGACGAGCGCGACGACGGTCGTTGTCGAGACGGAAGCCGAGGCCGAGACCGAGGCGCTGGCGGCGACCGCAGTGCGAGCGGGCGTGGCGGTCGCGGTGCCGCTATCACCCTTC
The DNA here is from genome assembly GCA_030947205.1 of Chloroflexota bacterium. GTDB lineage: Bacteria > Chloroflexota > Chloroflexia > Thermomicrobiales > JALYUS01 > JALYUS01. The sequence continues at coordinate 2,741 of JALYXG010000057.1, read as the reverse complement.
TTCGTGAAGATGAAGATACCGCCGAAGATCACGAGCAAGGCCAGCACGCCGCCGCCGATGCCGAGCGCGAGACCGCGATTGCTTTTCTTCGGCGGGAGCACGGGCGGCGGATAGCCCGGTGGCGGGTAACCGTAACCGCCGCTGTTCGGTGGGCCACCGCCCGGATAGCCGCCATACGGCGGCGCGTTCGGTGGCTGCGGCAAGGGCTGCGTGCCGCCATATGGGGGGGGTGGCGGATAACCGCCCCCATAATATTGCGGCGGTGCGTTCGGATCGCCATACGGGTTCGGCTGTCCCTGCCCCGGATAGGCGGGCGGTGGCGTGGGGTACGGCGCGCTCGGTTGGGTCGGGGGATACGCCGAGGGCGCGCCCCATACGCCGGGAGGCGAAGAGGGCGGCGGCGCCGGTGGCGGTGGGGGCGCGGGCCGTTCCGTCGGTGGTTGCGTCGGCGGACTGCCGTAGAGCGGGTACGGGGGCGGCGGCGCGTGCGGGATGATCGTCGCGTTCGGGTCTTCCGGCGGGCGCGATCCGCCACCCGGCGGGGCATTCGGGATCTGCGTCTTCTCCTCATCGTTCGCGGGTGTGCCGGGCGGCCGGTGGTCGGACATGCCATGCTCCCTTTTCTGCGCGTCTATTCCTTCGCCGTACGGTAGCACGTCTCAATCACTCCGCGCCACCCGCATGATGTAGAAGGAGGCCGCGCTCAGGGGTTGGCGTAGATATTCAAGGAGCTCATCATTGGGTTAATGATCGTCTGCGTGCTCTGATTATACAGGTCTTTGGGGGCGGTGACGCGAAAGCGCCAGGGCACCTGTTCCTTCAAGCCGACGCCAATCCAATAGAACGACAGCCCGGCGACGACGTCGCAATTCGCCCCGACCGTCGCGAACGTCAGCCCACTGTACGCGTTGTACCGCGTAAAACTGATCCCTGACTGGCGGCACGTCTGCGCCTGCGCCTTGTTGTCCTGCTCGCGCAGCACGTCAATGTTGGCGGTGGGATCGGCCTTCCCGGTCGTGCTGATCGTCGTTTCGATGACCGCATTCCCCGGTGATCGGAAGACGATCCGGCCACTCTCAATCCCCGACGCATCAACGGACCAGTCGGGCGGGTAGGCGATCGCGAATGGTAGGCGTGTCCCGCGATAAACACTCCATCCCGCCGGGATCGCGCCTCTCGGCTCCCGAGACACCGCAGTCGCGCTCCCTTGCGCGCTCGCCGTCCCCGTCGTGCCCGTCCCGGCCGTCTGCGTGCGAGCCGTAGCGGCAGGGGCGCTCGTCGCGGTGGCCGGCGGGCGCGTCGCAGTCGGTGGATTCGTCGCGGTCGGTGCGATTGTTGTGGCAGTCGCGGGGGCGGCGGTGGGTGGCGCGGTCGTCGCCGTCGGCGCGACGGTCGCGATCGCGGTCGGCGACGGAACCGCGAGGGAATTTCCGCCGCAGGCGACGAGCAGCACCCCCTCCACTAGCACGAAGAGCGCGGCACGTTTCGAGGCCATGACAAATCCTCCATCCCGAATACCAGGCCCGGATGATCGCGCTCGCGCTTCTAGGGGGGCGAGAGGCGCAAGTTCTTGTACGACGCTTCCACCCCATTGATACTGGGCGGCGCATTAAGACCCAGCCCGATATTGCCGGGTTGCATGATCGTCGCCGTGTACGTGTTCAGTGTCGTACCATTGACGGCGAGGGTGATCTTATTCCCTTTGCACGTCACGGTCAGGTGATTCATCGCGTTGATACCACCCTTGATCACACCGGGCGGGGCAGCGATGAGTTCCTGGATGAACGTATAGGAATTGTCCGTTTCACCCCGGACTAGCATATAGTGGCCTTGTCCGTCAATGAGGAACTCATAGTACGCACGCGCCTTGTCATTGGCCCCCTGCGGCTGTATCCGGAAGACGACACCGTACCGCCCGGCATCCGGCCCGGTCGTCAGTTGCGCGTCTACGTCCAGCACGAAGTCCGTGACGTTCTGCGTCTCCGGCGAGGCGAATTGCCCGTTAATATTGTCCGTGAGGAGCGCGATATGGTACTCGCCCGTCGCCGGGTTGAAGCTCTTCCGGTACTGCCCCGCAACCTCATTCGTCGTCCATTTCGAGAAGTCCGCGCCATAGCCGCCAACGGGCGTCGCGCGCGGCGGCGGCGCGGCGGTTGCCTGGCTCGCGGGCGTCCCCGCCGGGCCGGTGAAGGCGACGGAGCCGACAATCTTCTCGATATCGGCGCGCCGCGCCTTGATGTCGAATCCTTCAAACAAGAATGTCTTGCCGCCCCGGTTGACGATCCAGGTCAGTCCGTTGCGGGCCTTCGCGCCCGGATCACTCGTCGGCACGTAGGTGTAACTGAGCACCTTGCCCGGCGCTCCCCCAACCGTCGTGTCGGCGAACGGGGCAGTCGTGTATTTGAAGTTCGCATCCTTCGCCAGATTGTCCTGGACGATCTGCGCCTCCTGATCCAGTGTCATCGTCTGATCCAGCGCACAGATAGAAAAGGAGATGCCGTCCGGGCTAATCAGCGCCAATGTTTGGCTTTCTTGCAGTTTATCGTCGGGAGTGGCAAACCAATTCACAGGATATTCCGCAGTCAGCAGTTTTGCGGGATCGGTCCACTTCGTCGTTTGTCCCGGCGCGACCGTCGGCACCGTCTGTTGCCGCGCGCAGCCGCTCGTCGGGCAGAACGCGAAGGTGTTCGCGACAACATCGTACTGTTTTTTCAGGACGTCTTTCTGGTCCATATTGGTCG
>JALYXG010000044.1 GCA_030947205.1 Chloroflexota bacterium | reverse complement strand
CGCGCGACGGTTGGCTGATCCGGCGCTACGTGCTGCCGAACATCCTCGCCCCGCTGCTGGTCCTGACCTCGATCTACCTTTCCTCGGCGATCCTCAGCGAGGCGGCGTTGTCGTTTCTCGGCCTCGGCGCGCAGCCGCCGGAGCCGTCGTGGGGAGGCATGTTGAGCATCGCGCGGACGTACATGGAGATCTCGCCGTGGATGGCGATTTTCCCCGGCCTGGCGATCATGATCGTCGTGCTCGGTTTCAACTTCCTCGGCGACGGCCTGCGCGACATCCTCGACCCTCGCCTCCGCGAGAATGGATAATCGAACGTTGAAGCGCCGAGAGGGAAGAGAACGCAAGAACGGAAGTAGTCCCGCTTCCTCCAAGAGTGAGCTATCTATTGCTCCCCCTCTCCATTGCTTATTAGCAATGGAGAGGGGGGCTGGGGGGTGAGGTTTCCCAATGAAGATAACCGCGATTCGCCCAGTGATCGTCAACGCGCAGATGCGCAACTGGATTTTCGTCAAGGTTGAGACGGACGAGGGGATTACCGGTTGGGGCGAGGCGTCGCTCGAATGGAAGACGCGCGGTGTCGTCGGTAGTATCGAGGACCTCGCGCCATTCATCATCGGCGAGGACCCGCGCCGGATCGAGCATCTGTATCAGATGATGTTCCGGCAGCCGTTCTTCCGTGCCGGGGTTGTCGGCATGTCCGCGATCAGCGGCATCGAACAGGCGTGCTGGGACATCTTCGGCAAGTCGGTCGGCCTGCCCGTCTACCAATTGCTCGGCGGCGCGGTGCGGGATAAAATTCGCATGTACGACCATCTCGGCGGCGGCGAGATGCAGAGCCTGTACTTGCAGGACACCGAGGAGCAGATGGCGGAGCGGGCGCGGGAATCCGTTGCGGCCGGCTACACCGCGCTCAAGGCGCTCGTCGTGCCGCGTAGCGGGCCATTGGAGGGGCACGCTGCCATCGCACGCTCCGCCCGCCTGATGGAGGCGATTCGCACGGCGGTTGGGGACGACATTGACATCATGGTGGACTTCCACGGTCGCACGCTGCCGGAGATGGCGGTACTCTACGGCGAAGCGCTCGCGCCGTATCGCCCGTATTTCATCGAGGAACCCTGCTTGCCGGACAGTGTGGACGGTCTGGCCCACGTTTCGCGTTCGCTTTCCATCCCCATTGCGTCGGGCGAGCGATTGGTGACGCGCTACCAGTTCCGCGAATTGCTCGAAAAGCGTGCGGTGGCGATTATCCAGCCCGATCTCTGCCACTGCGGCGGCCTCTGGGAAGCACGGAAAATCGCGGCGATGGCGGAAACCTACTACATCTCGCTCGCCCCGCATAACCCGCTCGGCCCAATCGCGACCGTCGCGGCGATCCATTTCGGCCTCGCGACGCCGAACTTCCTCATCCAGGAGGCGATTCGCGCCGATGTGTCGTGGCGCGAGCATGTCGTTTCCTCCCCGCTCGTCATCAAAGACGGCTTCGCCACCCTCACCGACGCGCCCGGCCTCGGCGTCGAAGTCAATGAGGCCGAGGCGGCGAAGCACCCCTTCGAGCAGGAAGTCCTGATGCGCTACTTCCACGACGATGCATCCGTGGCGGACTGGTGATGTGGGCGGAGCGGAGGAAACCGGGGAGAACCGCAAAGACGCAGAGAGCGCAAAGGACGCAAAGAGGGAAAGAGTGAACGACGTGATGGTAGCGTAGGCTTCAGCCTGCGTCCCATCCCTCCAAGAATTGCTTCAAGGGTCGGGACGCAGGCTGAAGCCTACGCTACCAGAGAAGGGGAGGAGATGCAGCTATGACACGTGCGGTACCGTCGAAGAATACGCGTTGTCGGTTTGGGGTCGCGGTGCGTGATGTCACCGGCACGGTTGGTATCTATATGCGCTGGTGGGGCGCGGCAAAACACGATGTCGCCGACGGCGTCCATCGCCCAAGTACGGCGACGGTGGCGGTGATCGCGCCGATTGATAGGGCCGGGCCGGAACTGACGCTCGTCGCGCTCGATTACTGCGTCTTCCAGAACCCGGACGATGAGCGGGCATTGCGGCAAGCGGTGCGGGAACGCACGGGCGCGACCGAGGAGAC
>JALYXG010000770.1 GCA_030947205.1 Chloroflexota bacterium | reverse complement strand
ACACAAGCACCTTCAATGTCCAGTGGTTCTTCCGCATCCTCGCGCTCATCGTTGTCGCTGCCGGCGCGCTCTTCGCATTCCTGAAGCGCAGGAGTGAGGAGGAAGGCGGTCGGATCGCGTTGAGCGGGGACTAGGTTTTCCTCACCCCGGCCCCTCTCCATTACGATGGGGAGGGGTGTCTTCCCTGAGGGGTTTATTTTTCCTTTGAGGATCAGGAAAAGAAGGCGCGCAACTCCGCGTACGTCTCGTCGGGCGCTTCCTCGGCGAGGTAGTGGCCGGAGTCAAGTGCACGACCCCGCACGTCGTCCGCCCAGTCGCGCCAGATCGCCAATACGTCGTACCACTTGTCCAATGCGCCACGATGGCCCCACAGGGCGAGCGTCGGGCAGGCGATGCGCCGTGTACCACGATCCGCCTCGTCGAGCGCGAAGTCCATCGTCGCCCCGGCCCGGTAGTCCTCGCACATCGCGTGGATTGTCGCCGGGTTGCGGACGCAGCGAAGATAATCGTCTAGCGCTTCCGGCGCGAACAGGTCGCGTGTGCCATGGAAGTAGTAATTCTCCGGGTTCGCCCCGATCAGCCGCTCCGGCAAGTCGTAGGGCTGTGCGAGAAAGAACCAGTGCCAGTAGCCGAGGCCGAACTTCATATCGGCGCGCCGGAAGGCCTCGCTCGTCGGGACGATGTCCAGCACGGCCAGTTTCTGTACGTGCTCTGGGTGATCGAGCGCCATCCGGTAGGCGCAGCGGCCGCCCCGGTCATGCCCGGCGACGAAGAAACGGTCGAAGCCGAGGTGACGCATCACCGCGATCTGATCCCGCGCCATTGCGCGTTTCGAGTATGGCGCGTGATCGGGCGTCGTCGGCGGCTTGCTGCTGTCGCCGTAGCCCGTCAGGTCGGCGGCGACGACGGTGAAGTCCTCGGCGAGGCGCGGGGCGATTTTGTGCCACATCACATGCGTCTGCGGATGCCCATGGAGCAGCAGGAGCGGCGGGCCGCTGCCGCCGTGCCGCACCCGAATCGTCGCCGCGTCGGTCTCGATCATTGTCAGGTCGAATCCCTCGAACATGTTCCATCCCTCCCGCGCCCTTGCTGTCGGCCTTGCTGCGCGTTAGTGTCGCACCCGGCCACAGTGACCGCAATCCGCAGAGAACCTCACCCCCGGCCCCTTCCGTCCCTCGGCGTGGGAAGGGGTGACTCATCGCAACGCCGTGGTGTTTGCTAAACACTACGGTGTTTCGGAGACTCCCCTCCCCTTCCTCGCGGGAAGGGGCCGGGGGTTAGGTTCCCCACATCCGTAATCTCCATGCGTTGTAGCCTATGTGACGTGCCGTCCACCGATTCGTGTTGTTATCCCCACCGTTCGATAACTCTGTGCCTGCTTGACACGTACAGAATGTACGTATATATTAATCGGCCTTGACAAGCGGCGCGAGTGCCGCTACGATACCCCTACATCTTGTGGTGGCGAATCGTGAACACCCCGATATATCCCCTTTCTTCCGTACACTGAGGCGGAACGCGGCGGGCGCAGGGTTTGTTCTAATTTCGGCATCGCCGGTGTGCGGGGCAGGGCGATTCTCCGGGCGCCACACCTGCGAGTCGGTTGGAGTCAGGGTTGGGACGAAGGGAGTTACGGGCGATGGCGTCGGTATCCACGAAGCAGTTGAAGGCGACGGACATGACCAAGAAGACCAGTAACGGACACGGCAACGGAAACGGTACGCATGCGGCGGCGATGCAGCGCCCCGCCCTGAAGGGGCAGTGGTCCGAGTCTGCCGTGCGCGTGCTGCGCGAGCGGTATCTGTGGAAAAAGGACGGCCAGTTTCTGGAGGATGAGGACGGCCTTTGCTGGCGCGTTGCCACGGCGGTCGCCCAAGCCGAAGCGAACTACGGCGGCGACATCTACCAGACCGCCTGTCAGTTCTACGAAGTGCTCGTTACCGGCAAGTTCCTCGCCAACTCTCCGACGCTGATGAACGCGGGCAAGGACAACGGCCTGCAACTCTCCGCTTGCTTCGTCCTCCCCGTCGAGGACACGATCGAGGGCATCTTCGATGCCGTTAAGTACGCCGCGATTATCCACAAGAGCGGTGGCGGCACCGGGTTTTCCTTCTCGCGCCTCCGTCCGGAGGGGAGCACCGTTGGCACCAGCCAGGGCGTCGCGAGTGGCCCTGTCTCCTTCATGCGTATCTTCGACGCGGCGACCGAGCAGGTGAAACAGGGCGGCACGCGGCGCGGCGCGAACATGGGCATCCTGCGCGTGGATCACCCCGATGTCGAGAAGTTCATCACCTGCAAACTCGATGGCGGCGTGACCAACTTCAACATCTCCGTCGCCGCCACCGACGTCTTTATGCAGGCCGTCAAGGATGACACCGAATACGATCTGATCGAGCCGCATTCCGGCGAAGTCGTCGGCCGGAAGCGGGCGCGCGACATCTGGGAGCAGATCGTTGACGCCGCCTGGCGCTCCGGCGATCCCGGCTTCGTTTTCATTGACCGCGCGAACAACAGCAAGAGCAACCCGACGCCGAAGATCGAGTTGCTCGAAGCAACGAATCCATGTGGCGAACAGTGGCTCGGACCTTACGATGCGTGCAACCTCGGTTCGATCAATCTCGCGGCGACGACGAAGCGGGTCGGCGAGACGGTCTTCCTCGACTGGGAGGAGTTGGAGCGCGTCACGCGGCTGACGGTGCGCTTTTTGGACGACGTGATTGATGTCAACCCGCTGCCGCTCCCGCAGATTCAGGAGAAGGTGCGGGCGAACCGGCGGATCGGCCTCGGCGTGATGGGCTGGGCGGATCTGCTCTTCCTGCTCGGCATCCCGTACGACTCGGACGAGGCGCTCGCGCTCGGCGAGGAGATCATGGCGAAGATTGACGAATGGGGCTGGGACGCCTCCCGCGATCTCGCCACCGAGCGCGGCCCCTTCCCAAACTTCCCGGAGAGCATCTACGCCGCTGACGCGCCCGTCCGCAACGGCACGGTGACGATGGTCGCGCCGACGGGTTCGATCTCGATCCTCGCGGACTGCTCCAGCGGCATCGAGCCGATCTTCGCGCTCGCCTTCCAGCACCGCGTCAAGCAGGGCAAGGAGTACCGCATCCTCAACTTCGTCAACCCGATCTTCAAGGCGGAGATGGAGCGGCGCGGCCTGTGGAACGAGGAATTGGAGCGGCACCTGATCGCGACGGGCAGCGTCAAGGGCGCGCCGGGCGTGCCCGAGGAAATTCAGCGCGTCTACGTGACGGCGCAGGAGATCAAGCCGCAGTGGCACGTCCGCCAGCAGGCCGCGTGGCAGAAGTACGTGGACAACTCGATCTCCAAGACGGTCAACCTGCCGAATGAGGCGACGCACGCCGATGTCGCCGAGGCGTACCTGAGTGCCTACGACACGGGCTGCAAGGGCATCACCGTCTTCCGCGACGGCTGCAAGAGCGAGCAGGTGCTCAATATCGGCGTCAAGGAGCAGAAGCCCGAAGCCACCCCCGTACCTGCGCCCGAATCTGCGCCCGCCGTCGCCCCCGCCTCCTCCGGCAGCGGTACGCCGACAGCGGCAACGCTCGCCACGATCAAGCCGCGCCCGGACCTCGTGCAGGGATACACGCGGAAACTGACCGCGCCGGAAGGCAAGGTCTACATCACGATCAACTCCGACGACGAGGGGCCGCTGGAAGTTTTCGCCACGATTGGCCGTGCCGGTTCGGACATCGAGGCGATGGCGGACGGTATGGGGCGGTTGATCTCGCTCACCCTGCGGCTCCCCTCGACGCTCTCGCAGGGCGAGCGCGCCAAGGCGGTCGCCGAGCAGTTGCGCGGCATCGGCGGCTCGCGCTCGGTCGGCTTCGGCCCGGCGCAGGTCCGCTCGTTGCCCGATGCCATCGGCAAGGCGATCGCCATGCACTTCGGCGAGGCAGTGACGAACGGCCACGCCGCTTCCCTCTCCGTCGGCTCCGCGTCCGTCGCGAGCGCCGACAATGCACCGCAACCTTCCGGCAACCTCTGCCCGCAGTGCGGCTCCGCCGCCTTCGTCCTCGAAGAAGGGTGCAAAAAGTGCCACGCCTGCGGCTACAGCGAATGCTAAAACCCTAACCCCCGGCCCCTTCCCCCACGAGGGAAGGGGAGCCAAAGCCCCCTCCTTTTAGGGAGGGGGTTGGGGGTAGGTTTCCCGCCCTATCACTGACATCCGCATATTGATGGATTCGGGTGACGCGCCCCTTGCGCGACGCTTTGGGAGGTTGTGCCATGTCCCTGTCGTCTCTTGCCCCGCACACGAACGGTCATCGCGCGCTGCCCGGCGTCCACAAGCGGGACGGTTCGACCGCCGCGTTCGACGGCGAGCGCATCCGCGTCGCCATCGAGAAGGCATTCCGGGCCGAACTCGATCTGTCCGCCGACATTCCCCTCGCGCCCGCAACAACCGAGAAGATCGCCGGACTCGCCACCGAGGTCATTGTCTGGTGCCATGAGCAGGATGAGG
>JALYXG010000528.1 GCA_030947205.1 Chloroflexota bacterium | reverse complement strand
GGTGCGGAACTCGACCGCTCGATTACCGACCTGCTCTCGCTGATGCCGCACATGCAGTCCATCGCCGCCGTGCCGGTCGGCTTGACCGCGCGCGGCCTGCATCGCGAGGAGTGGTACCGGGAGCAGCACCGTATTCTCGATGAACCGGCCCTGAGGATGTTCACGCCAAACGAAATGCGCCAAATTCTCGCGCAGATCAAGGGCTGGCAGACGAAACTCCGCGCCGAATATGGCCGGACAATTGTCCATGCGGCGGACGAATTGTACCTCAACACCGGCACGCCGCTGCCGCCCGCCAGTCGGTATGACGGCTTCCCGCAGTTGGAGGACGGGATCGGCCTCACGCGCCTGCTAATAGACGAATGGGCGCGGGCGAAAAAGCGCAAAACGCTGCCGCGCAACCTCCAGGGTCGCCAGGCGACGATTGGCTGCGCGACCTTGATCGCGCCGACGATGCGCTCGCTCGTGCAGGACGTGAACGCTGAAACGGGAGCGTCCATCGAGGTGCGAACGATTGAAAACCGCCTGTTCGGGCCAGACATCACCGTGTCGGGTTTGTTGAGCGGCAAGTGCATCCTCGAAGAGTTCGGCGGCGAGCAGACCGACGCGCCGCTCTTTCTCCCTCGCTCGATGTTCGATGAGCGCGGCATCCTCACGGTGGACGACATGACATTGCCCGGCCTTTCCCAGCAGTTGGGTCGCCCGATCGCGCCCGCGAGCCAGCTGCTGGAGGTGATTCAAACGCTCGCGCGTCAGCCTGCGCACGGTATGGCGCTAATTTCGCTTCCGATCGCCGCTATTGAGGAGGTACAGAGTGTCAGCACCCACAGATGAACAAGACGCAGCGCTCGAACACGACGGGTATATCCCCCTCGACGGCGACGAAAATGTCACGCGACTGCGTCAGCATCAGGCGTTCCTGGTCGGGTTGGGCATCCCGTCAGAAGTGGCGTCCACGCTCGATCACATCGGCGTGCAGGCCGCGACGACGCCCGCGTTCGAGCAGATAATGGCGAAGTACAAGGAGAACGCGCGCGGCACGGAGGTCGTGGATCGTGGCGACCGCCGCATCGCGATGATTGACCGGGGCGACGGGTTGTACCGCGTCGAACTCTTCGAGCCGCGTGCCGGGCAACCCGCTCCGCGACCGGGCTTCGTCCACTATGCGTTCATCTGGCCGGGCTGGAAACCGCGCGAGGGCGAACTGCGCGACATGGTCGAATTGACGCGCACCGCGAACCTGAACGGCAACTGGCTCGCCTTTCTCGCCACACCGGATGGCTACGAAGTGGAGATCGTCTCCGAGCCGGTTGCGTTCACCTGATTGACAATCTGATTCTCAGTGGTGGCGGGCTTCAGCCTGCCACCATACTTCCTGCTCGCTGAACCGCGTTATGTACGGATGTCAACGGGAACGGCTGCGGTCCGCATCAGATCGCATACGGCGTTGACGAGGGGTGGCCACATTTCCGCCGTGAAGTAACCCGGCCAGTGGTCGCACGGCAAGGTGCGATAGCGTGTCCCCGTTGGGAGCGCCGCGCGCAGACGTGCGTCGGTTCTTGGATGCATCATGCCCTGCCACGGGCGCGGCAGTCGCGGGAAGACGCCTTGGACCCAATCGCGTTCACCAAGTACGCAGCCAATTGATCCGCCCCCCGCCCAGTCGCGCGGCACCTTTGAGGGTACCAGGGCCGGTCCGACGAAGACGAACGCGCCGACGAGGATGGACGGCCGCAGCAGCGTCGCGGCCGTCTGTGCGATCGGCACGCCGCCGCTATATGCAACCAGCGCGACCGTTTCCCCATCGCGGAGGGGATCGGCGGCGATGTCCGCCCGGATGGACGCGGCGAGGTATGCCGCATAGCGCACCGTCGCCCGGCGTGTGAGCGAAGCGAAAGCGGGGATGCCGAAAACACGCTTCGAGGCGTAGGGCCAGAGCGCCGTCGCGCGCCAGCCGGTTACCGCCGCGATACGCTCCGCGAGCGCGGCGAAGAGACGCGGCGGCAGCACGCGTCCGTCCTCCCCGATGCCGCCCGAAACGAACACCCCATTGACGACATAGATGCGATACCCTGTTGTCTCATCCCGTTGCTGAATCATCCGCTTCAATCATCACGAATTCTCGGCATCACCAGTATCCGAGGATTCTACACCAGCACGCCATAATTCTTCGAGACCTAGTCATAAAAAAGGGAGCGGGCTATGGCCCGCTCCCTTTGACTCAGCACTCAGCACTCAGCACTCAGCACTTTCTCACTTTGCCATGTTTTTGAGCGCCGTATACGATGGCCGAGGCGAACCATCGCCCTTCAGGACGCTCCAACCGAATTTCTCGTCCTTCACGGCGTCGGCGCCCTTCGCCGCCTGGAGTGTGTAGGAGAAGTTGAGGTTCCAGACAAACATCACACCCATCCACGGGTATGATTTGCCGAGCGCAAACGCCTTCATCAGATATTGCGCCTGCTGGTCCTCGGAGACGTACTGCGCGTACTGATAGTTCGGCACAAGAACACTGCTGCTGTCCCAACCGAACTCGGTCAGCCACATCTTCTTGCCCGCTTCGCCGTTCTGCTCCATCACGTTGCGCAACTGCACGATACGCTTGAAGTAGAACGAGTTGTCCTTGGTGAACGAGCGCCCGCCGTCCGGGTCGGTGCCGCAGTTGTTGGTCGGTGGATTGTCCGGATACGAGTTGTCCGGCGGATTGCAGTTGGAGCCGGGGTGCGCCCCAAGCACATCGTAGTACTTCTTCACCTCGCCGTTGTTGACGGCGTAGATCTGCTGCAAGTACTGCACATCGTCGAGTGCGACTTCGGGATGCCCGGTGACACCAGTCGGTGTCTGACCGCCAAACACCACCGTGATGTTCGGGTCACTGGCTTTCAACGCCTGATAGCCGGCTTTGAGGATCGGGATGTAGGCGCCGACATTGACTTGGCCGCCCGTCTCGATTGCGTAGTTCTCTTCGTTCCAGATTTCGTATGCCTGCACTTTGCCCTTGTAGCGGTTCGCCATAAAGGTCATGAGATCACCCATGTCCTTCGGATTGTTCGGCAGCCCCTCATTGGATCCCGCCCAGCTGGGTGAACTCTCGATGCTCAGGAGAATCTTTTGCCCCTTCGCGGCAGTCGCATTGACGAGCGCGTCTACCTGAGCGACATAGTCGTTACCGAACTGCGACTTGGCCGGTTCGTAGGAACTCCAGCGGACCTGCTGGCGAATCCATGTGAAGCCCGCGCCAGAAACCTGGCCGAACATCGTCTCTTTGCTGGCTGCGTCGAGTCCGTTCGCGTCAACATTGAATCCGTAGCCGTCCGCGCCGTCGCCGACGTGGAGACCGGCGTAGCTCTTCGGGAGCGGTTGGGCAGAACAGGCAGTCTGACTAATACAGTCCGGCTGCGGCTGGCCAGCCGGTTCCGGGGCAAGCAATGCGGGATCGAGGTTGTCCGCCATCGCCTGCGACTGGCCGAGCAGGCCGAGTTGTACCTTATAGGGGTCCGGATTGTCCGGGTAATATTCAAGGCGATAGCGCTCGAAATACTGGACGCGATGCGTCTTCCCGTCACCGGCAGGCGGCGCCGCTACCTGCTCGTCAAACGGCTCCGAGATCGGGTAACCGAAAACGACAATGCTTTGCGTCTGATTGCCATTCCCGGCGGCTTCCCAATAGGCGCGGATCGCCGCAGTGCCGGGGTCGCTCCCGCCAATGGTGTGGCCTGTCTTGTCGAAGAAGAGTCGTCCATCCGTTGGCTTCGCGACCGACTTGAAATTCGGATCGGTCTGCATACGCGCGCCGGCAAACTGGACGCCGAGCAAGCGGCCAAGTACCTCGAACGCGCTGCCCTTGTTCTCGGAATGCTCCTCGAACACGGCGCGCTCGAGGTACTGGGTCTGGTACATATTGCCGTCGGTTGATTTCGAGTTGAAGACCTTAGTAATCGGGAAGCCGAAACGGGCCAACCCACCATTGCCGTTCCAATAATCGCGGAACTGACCGTAGAGATAATGCCCCTTCTCCTTGTAGTAGTCGGACGCCGCGCTGACCGGCGTCGCGCTCGACGCGAACAGCCCGAACAGCATCAGCAGCACCACACCGGCACTCATCACCCGAGTCAATGTACGCAAGCGTGTGCCCCTTCCCTTCCTTACACCCTGCTTCGGCGCCCCGTCACTGTCCGTACGTACATACAGGCAGGCCCGACGCACCTTACCATAACGCCGAATGAAGCGCACTATCCTGCCGTGGATTTGTCACAGAATGCAATCGGCCCGGATTACGGGGGAATGCGTTGCTACGGCTTCCTGGTTGGCACCGGCGTCGCGGGCGGCTTGGTGGGCAGCGTCGCCGGTGACGCGGTCGGCTGTGCCGGTTTGGTCGGCTGGTCGGGTATCTTCGTGCTGGCGGCGGGCGTGTTCGGCGCGGTCGTCGGTTTGGCCGTGTTGCCCGTAACGACGCCTTTGCCGACCAAAAACTTGTTCGGCCACGCCTGATAGTGCGTATTGAAGGTCGCTTGGCGGACGACTTTGCCGTCGGCGGATTTCACCGTTCGGGTGATCGCGACATCCTCGCCCTGCTTGGCGAACTCCACCTGCTTCTTCGCACCGGCCGGCAGCGTCGAGTCCGCCTGAAACTCGTCGTCTGGTGCATTCGTCTTGTTCCTGATGACTGGGTCGCTGATGTCCACTTTGTAGCCGAGGTCCGGCCCGTAAATGCTGATGTAGAGGTTGCCACCGTCAATACCGGTCTTGATTAGCATGTACTTGTCGGTCTCGTTGCGGAATTTGAAGTCCACGCCGGGTGAAAAGACTGCCGCGTCGAGGCCAATCGGGTAGCCACCCTGCTCGTAGTACCGCACGATATAGGCATGCGGGTTGCGCTCCTCGATCGGCAGGCCGCTGAACATCGCCGCGCGGAACATCGTCGTCGCCACCTGACAAACGCCGCCGCCGATCCCCGGCACCGTCTGTTCCGCGAGAATCACGTAGCCATCCTTGTAGCCGCGCGCCGCCGAAATCTCGCCGATCGAATCGAGAAATGAGAAGACTTCGCCGGGCGGGACAACTGTGTCATCGAGATAATCGGAAGCGATCTTGATATTCGTCGCCCGCGCCGCGTCCGAGCCGGAGAAGTTCGAGACACCGCGACCGAGCCGCGTCGTGATGCCGAGCGCGCCGACATCATCCGTGATGCGCGGCTTGGCGACCTCGATGGGCAGCGCGATGGCGCGCGTGTCGCCCTTCCACGCGTTGATCCGGTTCAGGGTTTCTTCGACATTCAAGCGCTGCCCGTTCTTCGCGGATTGGCGCACGACGAGCTGATTATCCCAGCCGATCACGGCATTCTGCGGGTCCTGCTTCACCGCACCGGCGATCGCATTGATGCGCGGCGTGAGGGCGGCGGCGTCAATCCGCGCGTCGAGATTCGCATTGAAACGGAGCGCGCCCACCAGGTCATCGCGCGAGAGGTCCCACTTCTTGTCATTGAAAGTCAGCGAAAGCGGCAGACCGACGAGCGCCTCCGCACGCCCCTTCGCCTGCTCCGCCGCCTCGGTCGTGACCGCCGGTTTCGCGAAGGTGACGGGAAGCGCGAAGGTCGCGGGCTTCAGGTGCGCGGTACTATCCAGTAATTGCTGCCTGAGCGCGTCGCGATCCAGTTTCGTCCCGTCCGTGCCCGGTGTCACGACGATCTGGTTGCCTTTGACGGCGACCGACGCATCGCGTTGCGGCGTGCCAAGTTGCGTCTGCAAGCCGTCCAGATACGTCGTCAGCGCCTGATCGTCCACTTGCACGTAGAGCGGTACATACTGCTTCGCGCCCTGCTTCATCTCTACCGCGCGCCAGAGTCTGCCGAGTGGGCCGCCGCTCCGCCCGGCGCGGTACGCCTCGTCCACCGTGCGATCAACGTCAATGCGCATCCCCAGTTCGGTCAGTTTCGGCGTCCATTGCTTCCCATCGTTCGACAACGTGACCGGGCCACTCAGGTACGGGTCGAGCCGCGCACTGAGCGTGCCGCGCGCCGTATCAGGCGTCAGACCGCCGATGTTCTGCTCATTGACGTAGACATTGTCATACAACTTGCCATTGAGCGATGAACTGAACGCCAGACATCCGACCAGGCCGACGAGCGCGACCGCGACTGCGACAGCGCCGATCACCAACGGCCGCGTCGGCATACGGCGGCGCGGATTACCGAGGTTCGCGGGTCGTTGCGGCGCATCGCCACCGCCGCCTGTATCATCGAATCCATCGGTGGACCATGCTGCGGTCTGGCCGACATCCGCGCGCGCAGCTGCAACAAAAAACGTGGGCGATCCCGATGGCTGGCGGAAGAACCTGCGCTGCTGGGTCATGTCCCGTCCTCTAGTTGTCGTAATGCATGCAAAATTCATGACGCACGTTCGTACGTCGTTAGTATAACGAAGGAGATGCATATTTGTTGCGCTTTCGCCGCCATCAATATTACCGCATTACCACACAAATTTGTTAGTTCGGCAATCGTTCATGTCGGCGGTCGGAGCATGAACTGGAGGACGACGCGCCCGAGTTGGACGGTGTCGCCATCCGCGAGTGGCTGCGACCCGCGAATGCGCTGACCGTTGACGTACGAACCGTTCATGCTCTCCAAATCGTCCAGCAGCCAACGGTCCCCTGCGCTACGGAAGCGCGCGTGCTCGCTCGATGTGTAGGCATCCGCGATCGGGAGGTCAACGCCACCCGCGCGGCCAACCAGCGTCCCCGACGTGACAGGCAGCGTCGCGCCCCGGAGGATGCCGGATTCCGCGCCCTCCACCATCACAAGATACGCACGACCGGGGATCGCGGCGCCGCGTCGGCCCGGCGCCACGACCGCATTCGCTGACGCTCCCGCCTCGACGGGCGTCGTGATCTCGCGACTGAGTACGCGCGCGATCATGACGATAAAAAAATACAAGGCAAAAATGAAAACGACGCGCAGGACGAAGAGGATATATTCAACGGACAACGGGACTACTCCCCCGGACGGGCGTCACGGCGACGCGGCGGGATCGCCGACCCGAAAAAGGAGTTGCGTGCTGCCGAGTTCGACCAGATCGCCATCGCGCAGCAGATGCTCCTGCACGCGGCGACCATTGACGCGCGTCCCGTTCGTGCTGCCGAGGTCAATCAGGCGCAGCAAAGTCCCCGCCGGTTCGATGCGCACATGGCGGCGGGAGATGTCGTTGCTTTCGAGCACGACATCATTGTCGAGCGCACGGCCGATCGTGATGTCCGCGAAACGGAGCGGGAATGTGCGCCCGGCCAGCGCCCCCTGCTGCACCGCGAGGTATGCGACGACGCCCTGCGGCAGCGGGCCGGACGGCGCGTGGGGAGCAGGAACGCCCGCCACCGGAGCGACCATGCGGGGGCGATGCGGGGCGGCGCCGAGCCGCGTGCGCTCATCGGTGGCCTGGGGTTGCGGGTATGGCTGCCGTTCGCGCGCGACGGGGCGCGGAGGTGCGCTCGGCGCTTCGAGCGCGGTTTGCACCTGCACGTCCCGCCGTCCGACCTGCGGATCGTCCACGAGCCGGACATGGACAGGACCCATAAAGCGATAACCGCGCTCGGCCGCGATCTCACCGAGCCACTGCTCGAACGACTGGCAAAGCGGCGATTCGATCTCTTTAAATGTGGCGGCATCCTCAGGATTCAGATGGACGCGGTAGTCGTTCGGGACAATCGTACCGTCCACCGAAACGAGGGGCCGGGCCTCCATCGCCCGCTCCAGCCGCCGCCCGATCTCCGCCGGTTGTACCTGACTACGGAACATTCTCCCTACCGACCCTTCTACCGCGCGCTCCATCAGCCGCTCGAACCGGTCTATGCCGCTCAAAGCGCCTCCCTTACCGTTTCCACACAATTATAGCGGTGCGCCTCGCAATGGGCAATCAGTTTCGCTTGATATGTCCGAAGCGCAATAATGCACGTTACGTGCCGGGTCTCTCCAAACACCACGTTGGGTTACGTTGCTATTGGTGGTAGCAGGCTTTCCAGCCTGCCTCCCCGCCCCGAAAGGCAGGCTGGAAAGCCTGCTACCACCAAATTCTGAACCATCGTGTCCGCGACCACTTTTACGACCCGAGCGCATCCTTGATCCGGCCGAGAAAGCCGCGCCCTGGCTCATGCACGCGGACGCCGAACGCGTCCGCCAGTTGCCGCAGGAGTTCACGCTGCTCCTCGGTCAGTTCGCTCGGTGTCTCGACACGAACGGTCGCTACCTGATCTCCCCGGCGACCGGAGCGGACATCGGGCGCGCCTTTGCCGCGGATGCGGAAGGTTTCGCCCGTCTGCGTCCCCGGCGGTACGGTGATCTTTTCCGGCACACCATCCACCGTCGGCACCTCAATCTCCGCGCCAAGCGCCAGTTGCGCGATATTGATCGGAAGCGTCAGATGGATCGTCAGGCCGTCCCGCCGGAAAAGCGGGTCAGCCAGAACGCGCGCGACGACATACAGGTTGCCCGACGGGCCACCCCGCACGCCTGCGTCGCCCTGGCCGGCGATGCGAATTTGCATCCCGTCGTCAATACCGGCGGGGATCGAGACGGACAGGTTCTTCGTTGTCCGAACGCGTCCCTCACCCCGGCAGGTCGTGCAGGGGTTGGTGATCAGCACGCCCTCGCCACCGCAGCGGTCACAGGCCGTCGCCGTCATGAACTGACCGAGGATGGTGTTCTGCATCCGGCGAATCTGGCCTGCACCCGCGCACTTCGGACAGACTTCGGGCTGCTTGCCGCCCTCCATCCGCGTGCCGTGGCAGGCGGGGCAGGTATCGTGATGCGTGACGGAAACTTCCTTCTCGACGCCGAAGATCGCCTCGGCGAAGGCCAGATTTACTCCGGCGCGGATGTCATCGCCGCGCATCGGGGCGCTTGGCGAACTCGCACCCCGGCCACCACCGCCGAAGAACGAATCGAAAATATCGCTGAAATCGAAGCCGCCGAACGGGTTGCCGCCGCCCGCACTGCCATTGACGCCCGCATGGCCAAAGCGGTCGTACGCGGCGCGTTTCTCGTCGTCCGAAAGCACTTCGTACGCCTCGCTCACCTCCTTGAACCGCTCCTCAGCGCCCGACTCACCATTGACATCCGGGTGGTATTGCCGGGCGAGACGGCGATAGGCCTTCTTGATCTCGTCAACACTTGCGCCGCGCTCGACGGCCAGCACCTCATAGTAATCGCGTCGGGTTTGCGCCATCCGTCATTTTCCCTTACCTTGCTCGTGCGAAAGTACGCGCCGAATAACGGTCGCACATCTCATCAAATCGCGTTCTAGTATACGCGCAAAATGGCGATCCGTGACATGGGCTGTGCATATTTCGTGACACATTATGTGACGGCAAAGGAGCGAGGCGCATCCAATGATCGTCGGGAAGCGCGTGACACTACGGCCATTCCAGCCCGAAGACCTCCCTACACTCCGGGCTTGGCACGATGACCCGGAGGTGATGCAGTACTGGGGCGATCGCCACCCCATCCTCCCGGCGCATGCATTCGAGGCGGACATCGCGCCGAACGGTCGGTTCACGACGTTTGATGTGGATGGTTACTTTTGCATCTGTGACGAGACGGGCAGAGCGATCGGCCGAATCGAGTACGAGGGCTTTCACATCCCGAACCGGTCTGCTGAATTGAGCATCCTGATCGGCGAAAAAGACGCATGGAGCAAGGGGTACGGCTCCGAGGCGATCCTCCTGCTGCTGGATTGGCTCTTCAATGACCGTGGCATCAACCGGGTATGGCTCGAAGTCTATGCGTCGAACACGCGCGCCCAACGAGCATACGAAAAGGTCGGATTCGTCCGCGAAGGAAGCCTGCGTGAGCGATGGTTCATGGACGGCGCATGGCATGACGCGTATATCTA
>JALYXG010000519.1 GCA_030947205.1 Chloroflexota bacterium | reverse complement strand
GAGCGAAGTCGCAACGGTTATCGCCATGCTCGATGCTGCCGGGGTTCACGATGATTGCCAGGAGACGGTCGAGGGCTACCATATGCACGCGGCGGCCTTGCTCAATGAATCGCGCGCGACCGGCTCAGCAGCGGCGATGCTCGGCGGTTTAGTGGAGCGGATGGCCGCACGCGACGCCTGACGCCATTTCCCAGTAGCGTAGGCTTCAGCCTGCGTCCCCGGTAGTCCCTGACCCAGTAGCGCGGGCTTTCTCGTCTGCGTTCTGCGAGGGGGAGACGTAGGCTGAAGCCTACGCTACCGAATTTATGGGCAGCAAACGACCGTCAATATCCCGGTCGGTAACCATACCCCGCAGCCCGCGTTCGCCCGACGGCAAAGATGCGGATAAGGACGACGCCCGCGATGAAGCCGCCGATGTGCGCCCAGTAGGCGACGCCACCGCCGCTCGCGCCGCCGGAGCGGAAATTCGCGCCGAGCGTCGCGAAGCCGTTGAGCGCCTGCAACGCGAACCAGTAGCCGATGACGATCCACGCAGGCAGCACGAGTGGGATGAAAACGATGCCGAGGAAGATGAGATTGCGCACCCGGCCCCGTGGTTTGAGGACGATATAGCCGCCTAATACCCCGGCAATCGCGCCACTTGCGCCGAGCGACGGGGCGAGGGAACTTTGGTTGAAGTAGATATGCGCGAAGTTGCCGACAAGACCGACGAGCAGGTAGAAAATAACGAATCGCCCCGGCCCCATCGCATCCTCGACATTGTCCCCGAAGACCCAGAGGAAGAGCATGTTGCCACCGATGTGCAGCCAGCCACCGTGCAGAAACATCGCCGTGAAGAGTGTCAGGTAGAGCGGTGAGTTGATCTCTGGATTGGCGGCCTGAAATGCAGCGAGATGGGTGAAGCGCGCCGGGATGACACTCCACTTCGCGACGAAGAAGTCCTGATTGCCGCCACGCAAGGTGAGCATATACAGGAAGACCGCGACATTCAGCGCGATCAACAGGTACGTTACGACAGGCCGGTGTAGACGGTCGCGGTTGTCGTCGCCAATCGGGAACATCGTCGCTCCTTACACGGGAGGCTGCACCGGATCAGGTTCACTCGGGGTCGGGATGTCGTCCTCGCGCGTCATGAGGTATCGCGCCCGCCGTCTGCGCGCCTGAAGCGTCAGTAGGTACATCGTCAGAATACCGGTCAGGAAGCCGCCGACGTGACCCCAGTGGGCAATGCTCGCCAGAAAATCACTCCCGGTCAGATTCTGAATGATGCGCGCGGGGATAAGCGCCGGGATGAGAATCAATGCGAGTATCCAGACAATCGTCTTCGTCCGGTCCGGTCCGGGAGGCAGCAACAGGAAATACCCGCCCATCACGCCGTAGACCGCGCCGCTCGCCCCGATGAACGGCGCGTCTGAGTTGCGATACAGCAAAATCACCGCGAGACTGCTGCCAAGCCCGGCGAGCGAGTAAAGGAGCAGGAAACGGGGCGTGCCGATTGCCAGTTCCACCATCCTGCCGATCGCCAGGAAAAGGAACATATTTAAGGCAATATGCGCGAACCCGCCGTGGAGAAAAAGGCTCGTCACGAGGGTCAGGATACGCGGACTGCTGAGGACATCGCGGTAGGGCATCGTGCCGGGATGCGTGAAGCGCGACGGGATGAGCGCCCAGTTGAAAAGGAAAAGATTGTAGTCGCGCACCGCCAGCATTTGGCCATACAGAAAGACCGCGACATTGATCGCGATAATCGCGTAGGTCGCGGTGGGCCGTCGCATCTGGGCGCGGACATGTGCGGGTGAAGGAACCACAGCGCCTACACTTCTCTTCTTTACGACGCCGGTTCGTCGAACTCGTTGCCGCCAAGGGTGCCGAACAGGTCTTGCAACGAGGCGACACACGCCTTGAATGTCGCCGCGCCCGCGTGCGGTGCGAAGAATAGGCCGATGGTAAGGCCAATCGTCAGGTACTTGACCGCGATCCGTAAACGGTCATCGGCGCGCGTTGCGCTCATGCCGTCGCCTCCGGCGC
>JALYXG010000681.1 GCA_030947205.1 Chloroflexota bacterium | reverse complement strand
CTTCGAGACCTTCGGCCATCCAGCGTTTGAGCCAATTGCGAACCGTCTGGCTCACTTCGCGCACAATGGGAGCAATCGCGGGGGCAGTCATGCGCTGCTCTCCCGCCAACAGCACGATTTGCGCGCGTGTTGAACGTCAACTAGCCTTGCTGGCGGCGCGGATTAGATTTGCCGGTTTCCGCGCCCCGTCGTCACTGCCTTATGCCTCCTCGTGCCCGGTCATCGCCGGTGCCGTCTCACTCGTCAACTGCGCGTGGTGTCCGTTTGCCTCCTTCGCCCGATAACTCTCCATCCCCATCAGATCCAAGATCACCGCGTGATGCACCACGCGGTCAATCGCCGCCATCGTCGTCATCGGATCCTTGAAGATCCGCGTCCATTCCGAGAAGACCAGATTCGTCGTAATCACGACGCTGCGTCGTTCGTATCGCTCCGCGAGGAGCGTGAAGAGCACCTCCATCTCATCCCGGTCGTGCTGGACATAGCCGATGTCGTCGAGGATCAGGCAGGTAAAGCGATCCAACTGGGCGAGCATCTGCGGCAAACGCAGATCGCGTTTCGCCGCCAGCAGTCGCTGCACGAGGTTCGCGGTTGCCGTCCAGAAGACCGATTCCCCGTGCAGGATCAGTTCGTGACCGAGGGCTGCCGCGAGATGGCTCTTGCCCGTGCCGGGCCGGCCGACCGCGATCACATTGATTGCCTCGCCGACGAAGGCGCCGCTCTGTAAGCGCTCGATCTGTTGGCGCATCGCGAGCGGGAAGTGCTCGACGGCGAGCGTGCCGAAGGTTTTCTCGAGCGGCAGGCCGGAACGTTGCAAGAGCCGGGCGATCCGCCGTTCGTCGCGCTGCACGCACTCGCACTGGACAAGGTCGTAGAGGAAGGCCTCGTGGGTCAGTCCGCCTTTCGCCGCTTTGAGCGCGAGCTCGGGGAAGGCGGCGGCCATTGCCGGCAGTTTCAGCGTCCGCAACATCGCCAAGAGTGCGGCGTGCCGGTCAATCATCGTGCCCTCCCGCGATCAGCAGGTCGTCATAGATGCCGAAGTCGAGTACCGCGGGCGACACGAACGGCAGCGCCATTGTTTCCGGCGCGCGCACCCGATCACGCACAACATCGAAGGTCGGCGTCTGACAGTGCGCGAGCATCGCCGCGAGGATCGCGTCCACCGCCGCTTCGCTCGTCCCCGCCGCGAGATGCAGCAGTCGGACGTACTCGCGGTCTGCCCGGTGGGGAACGGCCTGGACGAGCGCATCGTAGGTCCGGCGGAAGGTGAGGGTCGGGAAGAGATCGTCGCGATAGCGGTACTGGGCGAAGGCCCCCGGCTTGCGGACGAGCGAGGCACTGATGTGCCGGTAATCGATGCGGTGTTGGTGCTCGCCGAACAGCCGGGGGATCGTCTCCAACAGCACCGTGCCCCGATAAATCTCGAGCGTCTCGGCGCGCACCCGCACGGTCACCGTCGTGCCGATCAGCCGCGACGGGAGGGAGTAGGTATTGCGCAGCACCTGAATCGTGCTGCCCCGGCTGACTGGCACGCGCAGTTCGCGATAGAGATCAAGCGGCGCGCGCGGCAACGGACGCATCGCCTGTCGTTCCTCGCCGAAGCGGTGCTGTCGGGTCAGGTTCCGCCGCCGCACGAGGTCCTGCAGGAAGTGGCAATAGCCGTCGCGATTCGTGAATTCCCGGCTGCCCCGCACCCGGAGCGCCTGATCCACCGCCTCTTTGAAGCGGAAATGCCCCTGCTCGACGTCGCCGTTCTCGTGGGCTTCCCCGAGATTGTTCGTCGTCGGCGCCATCCCGTAATGGGCCATCAGTGCCGCATATCGTGCCGTCGCCTGACGCCGGCCCTCCGCATCCAAGGGGCGCATCGCCGCGCTGAGATGGTCGGTGCGATGCTGGCGCGGCACCCCACCGATCTGCCAGAGGGCGATCTCCAGCCCTTCGGCGAGCGCTTCAAAACTCTCCGAGAGGACGACGTGGACCGCTTCGACATTCGAATAGGGCAAGACGAGATGGAAGAGGAGATGGGCAAAAGGAATCCCGGCCAGCGTGATGCCGAGATCGGTCATGTGGGTGAAGTCGGACTGCGCGGCGATGCCGGGCTGATGGACTTGCGCGAAGAAGACTTCCTGATCGGGGCCGGATTGCGCCCGCCACGCGGCGATCTGGCGCTGGAGCGTGCGCACCTGCGTGGGGCGATAGTGGCCGGGCCGCCGTTCGCACGCCAGCGCGAAGAGCGTCGTCGCTTGCAAGGCCGGATCACGGGTCAGTTCGGCCGCGATCCACGGCCAGTCCTCGGCGAAGGGATCGGGGCGGGTCCGGTAGGTGCGCGGCTGCTTCAGTTGGCTGGGCAATGTGCCGAGCCGTTCATAGGTCCGCGCCGTCCGCACGCTCATCCCGGCGCGTGCGGCGGCCTGTTCCTGGGTCTTTCCTTTGGCGCGTTCGCGAATCATGATGCGTACCTCCCTGTCGGTCTTCATGACGCCCTCCTTCGGGCGCCATGGTAGGGGCAGGACAACGGGAGCACGAAGCGGCAGGTCTAATCCGCGCCACCGGCAAAGGGTAATTGTCGTTCATCATATGTCCGCCTGCATCGGCTGGTCACGGGTACGAATGCCCGGGCGATCTGGGATTTGCTGCGTCATCACCAGTCGTTTGATGCTCTGCTGGAACGTGTCCCCGACGAGTTTTACCACTGGGTTGCGACGACCAAACGCGCGCTCGAACGCGAGTATGCCGCGCGTCTCACCGCCGCCGAGCGCGTCTTTGCTGATATCTCGGCACGATCGGAGAGCCGAAAGGATTTCGCCGTCGAGGCAGTCAAACAGGGGCAGATGACGCCGCTCCTCTTCGCACTGTATGACCAGAAACCCGTCGAGGAGATCATTTGGAAGCAGCTCAAACCAGCGACGGAGAAGCCCTTCACGGAGTAAATCTGAAGTCGCGACACGGACGGATGACCGGAAGAGAGACCGTTGACAGGGGGTGATTCACCCGCTATACTTCCATGAAGTATGACTTATGGAGGAATAGTGATGGCAGCACCCGAGCGCAATCAACAACCCAAACTCGTGCGTGTCCAGGAGAAAGGCCAGGTGACGCTGCCCGCCGACGTGCGCCGCAAGCTCGGCCTCAAAAAGGGCGACCTCGTCTCGGTTGCCGAGACCGCGGACGGCATCCTGATCACCCCGCAGGAAGTGATGGCCAACAAACTGTTGGACCAGATTGGGGACGCACTGCGGGAGAGAGGCTTGACGCTTGAGGAACTGATCGAATCCGGCCGAGAGATCCGTGGTCAGATCATCCAAGAGAAGTATGGCATCAAGACCCCCTAAAGTCTTCCTCGATACCAGTGTGCTGATGGCCGCGACGATTTCCGCCCGAGGTTCCGCGCGCGACCTCGTCAATCGCGGCTTGCGCGGTGCGTATG
>JALYXG010000675.1 GCA_030947205.1 Chloroflexota bacterium | reverse complement strand
TGTTCGGCGGCGCGACGATCCGTGAGTTCGTGCTGGCGCTGCTGCTGGGCGTCGTCAGCGGCACGTACTCGTCCATCTTCAACGCGAGCCAGTTGCTCGTCAGCTGGGAGCGGGGCGAAATCCAGCGGCTCGCCTTCTGGCGCCGGGGGCGTGGCACGCCGCGTGCGGCCGCGAGTGGCGCGGGGGACTGAACCCCACCCAGTCTGCCTCGTATTTTGATGTCCAGACCGCCGCGTCCGCGACCGGCGGTCTGACATTCCCCATCGGAAATGCACCATGGACAACCGCTCGCGACGCATCACCCGCGTCGCAATACTCGCTATTATCACGAATACTGCGCTGGTCGTCGGGAAACTGATCGTCGGCTTCGGCACCGGCTCGGTCGCGATCTTGTCGGAGGCGGCGCATTCGGGCGTGGATCTGCTCGTCGCGGTACTCGCGTCGGCGGCGATCTGGTATGCGCAGCGGCCGGCGGATCGGACGCATCCCTATGGGCACGGCAAGGTCGAGACGCTGACCAGTTTCGCGGAAAGCATCCTGATCTGTTTCGTCGCCGGCTTCACCGCATGGAACGCCGTCAACGCGCTCATCAATGGATCGGACGTCGCGCATATCGGTTGGGGTATCGCGGTGATGGCGGCGGCGGCAGTGGTGAATGTGGCCGTGTCGCGCTATCTGTTGCGCGTCGGGCGGTCGGAAGGCTCGCCCGCATTGGAGGCGACCGGCATCGAACTCGGCACGGATGTGATCACCGCGACGGGCGTCGTCCTTGGGCTGATCGCCGTTGCGGTGACGGGGCGACACATTATTGACCCGCTCGTCGGCATCGTCGTGTCGGGCTTTATCGCGGTCGCGGGCATTCGCGTCCTGCTCGGTGCGGTACGCGGCCTGACCGATTACCGTCTGCCCGATGCGGAGGAACGAGCGATCCGCTCCGTCCTCGACAATCATGCCGACAACTTCATCGAGTACCACGATCTCCGCACGCGGCATGTCGGCGGTCGCCACGCGGTTGATCTGCATCTGGTAGTGCCAAGTGACCTTTCCGTCGCGGCGGCGCACGACCTGTCCACGCATCTCGAAGACGAGATTGCGGGTGCGCTGCCGCAAACCGACATCGTCATCCACATCGAACCTGAGGGCGAGGCGGCGCGGCAAACCGGGGCGGGCAATACACGCGCACCGGATGTGGATCGGCACTGATGCATGCACATCTGCATCTCCGGTAGCGTAGGCTTCAGCCTGCGTCCCGAGTAATCTGAGACAAGAGATGCAGGTTGAAGCCTACGCTACTGGATACATGGACGACGGCATTCCATTGCGGCGTCAGGCGGCGAATGGTACACTCGCGTCCGCGCTGCGGCCCGTCGGGAGCGTGCCGCGCGTGTGAATCTGTGCCGTGATCCAGTACACCGTCGCGGTCTTTTTTTATGGGTGCGGCTCGGCATTGGGGCCGTGAGGAGGGGAGTGCGTGAGCTGGCTTGTGTGGACAGTTCCCGTTATTGGCATTTTGGCGGTCCTGTATGCGATCTCGCTCGCACGAGGGGTGCTCGCGAGTGATACCGGCACGCCGGAAATGCAGGATGTCGCGGGACGCATCCTGACTGGCGCACGCGCCTACCTGAACCGGCAATATCGTACGATCTTCGGGATCGCCGGAATCATCGCCATCGTCATTTCCGTTCTGATCTTCTTCATCACTAAGAGCGATCAGCATCCGGGGAGGCATGCGCTGCTGACGTTCTTCTCCTTTCTGATCGGCGCGGCCCTTTCGGGCGTTTCCGGCTTTATCGGCATGAATGTCGCGGTGCTGTCGAACCTGCGCACGGCGGCGGGGGCGCGCAAGAACCTCGGCGCGGCGCTGACGGCGGCTTTCCATGGCGGCGCGGTTTCCGGCTTTCTGGTCATCGCGCTCTCACTGCTCGGCGTGACGGGGATGTTCGCACTCTTCGCCGCGACGGGCCTGACGAACGGCCCGCGTGACGCACCGTTCTACATCGTCGGCTACGGCTTCGGCGCGTCGTTCGTCGCGCTCTTCGCCCAACTCGGCGGCGGCATTTATACCAAGGCGGCGGATGTCGGCGCGGACCTCGTCGGCAAGGTCGAGGCGAACATCCCGGAAGACGATCCGCGCAATCCGGCGGTGATTGCCGACCTCGTCGGCGACAATGTCGGCGACTGCGCGGGACGTGGCGCGGATTTGTTCGAGTCCACGGCGGCGGAAGTCGTCGGCGCGATGATCCTCGGTGTCGCTCTCGCGACGATCACGAACAACAACAACTGGATCATTTTCCCGCTCGTCATCACGGCGTTCGGCCTGCTCGCCTCGATCATCGGCGTCCTAGTTGTCCGCCCGACGGCGCAAACGAGCGACGCACTCGGACTGCTCAACCGCGGCTACTATGTTGTTGCGGGCCTGTCAGTCGTCTTCATGATCTTCGTGACGTATGTGCTCTTCCATAACACCTCGCGGAAAAATGTGGATGGCACGATCTATAATGTCGGCGACAAGTGGTTCTACTTCGCGCTCGCCGGATTAGTCGGCATCGCGGCGTCGGTTGCCTTCGTCTATATCACGCAGTTCTACACGGCGGGCAACTACCGGCCGGTGCGCACGATCGCGGAGGCGTCGCGGACGGGCTCGGCGACGAATATCATCTCCGGCCTCGCGATTGGCATGGAGTCCACGGCGATGCCCGCGATCACGATCTCGTTGGCAATTGGCGGCGCGTTCTTCCTCGGCACGCGCACGCATGTCACCGGCAATACGTTGCAGGACGGCATCTTCGGCACTGCCTGCGCGACGGTCGGCATGTTGATGAGCGCGGGCTACATCCTCGCGATGGATACCTTCGGCCCGATCACCGACAACGCGGGCGGCATCGCCGAAATGAGCAACCAACCCGA
>JALYXG010000518.1 GCA_030947205.1 Chloroflexota bacterium | reverse complement strand
CCCGGCCCCTTCCCGCGAGGAAGGGGAGGGGATTCTCTGCGAGATCGAGGTGCTATGAGGAACGCCACAGCATCGCGAAGAGTCACCCCTTCCCACGCCGACGGACGGAAGGGGCCGGGGGTTAGGTCCCCACTACCGCCCGCAGTGCTGCGCCGACAGCGTCCATGTCCGCCGCCGTGACGTAACCGAGGTGTCCGATGCGGATAATTGTGCCCGCCTGTCGCCCCAGCCCGCCCGCGAGGATGACGCCGTGCTCGTTTTCGAGCCGTGCCAGCAGGTGCGCGGCGTCCATCCCGTCCGGGAGCGCGACTGCCGTGACGGTATCGGAAGCGTGCGCCGGGTCCGCGAAGAGGCGGAGGCCGTGCTCCGCGAGGTCGCCGATGTCCGCACGGCACGCTTCGGCGGCGGCGCGGTGGCGGGCGATGATCGCCGGAAGACCTTCGGCGGCGAGCAGTTGAAGCGCGCGATGCAGGCCGGTGAGCGTTGGCAGGGCGGGTGTCGAGGGCGTCTGCCCCTTCGCCTGCGCGTCGCGGTGCTTCGCGAAATCGAAGTAGAAGCGGGGGAGCGTCGCCGTCGCCGTCCGTTGCCAGGCGCGCGGGCCGACGGCGACCATCGCCATGCCGGGCGGCGCCATCCATGCCTTCTGCGAGGCGGAAACGACGACATCAATGCCCCACTCGTCCACCGGCACATCGAGCGCGGCGGTCGAGGTGATGCAGTCGGCGACGACGAGTGCGCCGTGGCGGTGCGCCGTCGCGGCAATCGCTCGCAGATCATGCGCGACGCCGGTTGAGGACTCGTTATGCGTTATCAGGAGCGTCTTGGCGCGCGGGTGAGCGACGAAGGCGTCGGCGATCCGTACCGGATCGAGCGCCTGGCCGTCGGGTGCGGTGACGTGGTGGACGGTGAGGCCGTACGCCTCCGCGATGGCGGCGAACCGCTCCCCGAAGACGCCGGCGTGCGCCGCGATCACCTCATCGCCCGGTGAGCAGAGGTTGACGACCGCCGCTTCCATCCCGCCTGAACCGGAGCAGGACATGAGCAGTATGTCATGCGTCGTCTGGAGGAGCGTGCGCATCGCCGCGACCGTTTCCGCGAGAATCTGCGCGAACTCCGGCCCGCGATGATTTATCATCTGCCGCCCGGTCGCTTCCCGCACCGCGTCCGGCAGTGGCGTCGGCCCCGGTATCCGTAACTGGGTCGCCTTCGGCACGGTCGAAAACGATTGAACCGCCAAGACGCCAAGGATGCTAAGGGGGAGAAGAGGATTGAACCACGAAAGCACGAAGAGCGCGGAGGAAAGAGGAGAAAAAGATGCTCTCCTTCCCGTCTTCATGTTCTTCGCGCCTTCGTGGTTCAATTCTCTCTCCTCTGCGTCGCTGCGGTTCATTTTGGCTTCCGTTTCCCGAGGCGGAGACGGCGGGGGATGACGCGGAGGGTATGTGTCAGGACTTCTTTCCATGCGCCGCGCATATGCTCGATCTCGGGCGGAGCGAGGGGGCGGCCGGCGTACTGCGCTTCGGCGTACCGCCGCGCGATGGTGACGGCGGCGGGTTTGCCTGCCGGCAGCCGGTCGCCGATTGCCTCCGCCGTCTCGAAGGGAGTCGCCGCCCGCGCGTTCGGGACGCCGAGCCAGCGCGCGCTCCGTTGGAGGCGGGCATACCACTGCGCGGCGGGCGCGAGTCCCCGGAAGGGCAGGAACCAGTACCACGCCGCCAATCCCCAGAGCGCGAACAGCGTGAATGGGATCAGGAAAAAGTACGGCGAGAGGTGGAAGCCGCTGTCGCGCCCGCTATTCAGCGTCGCTGTCGGCTGTGGGGGAGCAGCGGCAGACGGAGCAGGCGGCTGCGTTGCGACGGCAGGCGCGGGGGCCGGGGCCGGTTCAGGCGTCGGATCAGGCGGCACATTGCCGGAACCGCGAGTGATCGGCGCGACATCCGGGCGGGGCGTCGGGTCGAAAGTAATCCAGCCGTACTGCGGGAAATAGACTTCCACCCACGAGTGCGCCTGGCTTTCGCGCGACAGGTAGCGGCCGTCCGCCTGCCGCGCGCCGGGCAGATAGCCCGTCACGACGCGTGCCGGGATGCTTTGCGCGCGCAGCAGCACGGTCATCGCGGTCGCGAAGTACTCGCAGTACCCCGCTTTGGCGTCGAACAGGAAGTAATCGGCGACATCGCGGTTCGCGGGCGGGTTGTTGACGATCGTCGCGTAGGCGTAGGTCGCGCGCAGATAATGCTCCATCGCGGTCGCGATGTCGTACGGGTCGCGCTGGCCGCGCGCCAGTTGTGCCGCGAGGTCCTTCACCCGCTGCGGCGTGGCGATCGTACTCGGCGCGCTGCCGTCCGGCAGGATGCGATAGCGATCCAACCATTGCGGATACGCGGTCGCCGCAGCGCGCAACTGATCCGCCGTCGCCGTGCTGATCCGCGCGGTCTGCGCAATCGTCTCGTTCGCGGCAATCGGCGCGCCCGCGTCGAGCGTCGTCACATCGGCGAAGTTCGGCGTCTGCCCCCGATACAGCAGCGTCGTCACTTTGCCGCCCCGCACGACGATCTGCGTGTCAATCAACTGCTTGCGCAGGCGATCCTGCTCCGCGTCAATCGCGGCGAAGCGCGGATCGGTGTCGGCCATGGCGGTGGCGATAGCGCGGGGCGTCGTACTGGCCGTCGTTGTGTTCGCGAAGGGTGGCACGATCATCACCCGCGAAATCGGCTTCGCGTTTGGTGTCTGCGATTGCGCTTGCGTTGCGCGCTGCACATATCCCGAAAGTTCTTGCGGTGTTGGATTCCACGCCTGCGCCCGTGACGGACTGAGCGAAATGATCAGTGTCCCGTCCGGGCGCACGGCGGTCGCCTCGCCGTTGGGTCCGGGCGTCGGCACATCACCGGGAAGGAGAAGCCCTTCAAGACCGCTGACCAGCCGGACGAGGTGATCGTTCAGCGGGGCGGGGATCGTTGCGTTCGACGGCACAGGGATCGTCACACCGCTCTGCGACAGTTGCTGCCACGAGAGCGAAAGGCGCGCATCCACGGCGAGCGTCTCGGCCTGCCCGCACGAGTAGAGCAGCGTGCCGCGCGGGCGCAGGAAGGTCGTGTCGCAGCCGATGCTCTGTGTCGCCTCGACGCCGCCGGCGGGGCGCGGCACCTGCTGTTTCGCGCCGACCGAAACCTGCGGCGAGTAGATCGCACCATTCGGCCCCTGCGGATTGAAGGTTGCCGTCGCGCGATCCTCCCAGCCGAGGCCGGTATAGAAGTCATACGCGTTCGCGCTCAAGTAGTGCGGCTCCTGCGACGAAAGGTAGACGGCGGGCGCGTCCGACAGATTGAGGCTCCCGGCGAGGCGGAAGGTCGGCCCAAAGGAAGCGAAGCCGGGAATGACCTGCGGTGCGCCCCCGCCATCCACCGCACGGGTGAAGCGCTCCTGCACGTCCGCGTAGAGGTTCTGGGCGGGCTGCTGCGCACGCTGCCACGCCTTGTCAATCGCCCCAATATGGACCGTAACGGGCAGGAGCGTCGCCAGCAGGACGAGGACGAGCGCGATACCCGAACCGACGGAGAGGTAGCGCGAGCGGAGAGAAACCGGGTAGGCGACCCATTGCCGCTGCCAGCGCGCCTCCTGCCGGAACCCGGCAAAGCGGGCCGCCAGTGGGAGCGCGGCGAGCAGATAGGCCGCGAGGTACCATCGCTGGTCGAGATGCGTCGTGCCGACCGTCGTGAGCAGGGCGATCCCCGGCACGCCAATCGCGAGCACGGACGACCCCGTGCGGAAGACCCACCAGAGCACGAGGTACGCGAGCGCGAAGACGCCGACGCCGACGACAAGTAGGAAAAGCGCGTGGTCCTGCAGGGCATCGCCGCGCCACGCCGCCTGCGTCCATTCGATGCCGCGGCGCCAAAGCAGCACGGTACGATGGCGCGGCGATCCCGCTGCGACGCCGGGTGCGGTGATCGTGACGAGCCAGCAGACGAGCGTGCCGCCGAGCAGCGCCAGCGTATGCAGCGCTGCGACCGGCACGCGCCAGAGTTTCGTGAACCCGTAGCCCATCGCGGCGGCGGGAATTGCGACAATCGGCAGCCGCCGCAGGATCGGGTCCCACCCCGCGTGCCCCAATGCCCAGACGACGGCGCCAACCATCCAAACCGTGAGGAAAAGCGCGACGTATTCATTCCACCAGCCGCGTGGCCGGGCTGGCGTTGCCTGCCGTTGCAAAAGCCCTGTCCCTCCAAGCACCCCAACGCCCGGCGCGACCGGGCGGTACGTACATTCTGTCAAGCCCAGTATCGCACATCCGGTGGGGATTGACCTCACCACCGGCACTCTGCAGGGCTTATGCGTTCTCCATTATGGAGATACTGAGTAAGGCGAAAGCGGCGTGCGCATCCTCGCTGTAGAAGCGTAACCGCTCGGCAATTGTCCGCCATCCCGCCCGATGCAGCACGCTGACCACCGTGTCGCGCAGGATCGCCATGATGGTCGGCCCGTTTCCCTTGCGAATCAGGCTGCGATCCTCCCCCAGCGTCACCCTACCCAAAGGGCGCCCGTTGACATCGTGGAGGCTCTTCTCGATCTGCCATACGCCCTACAGTTCGACATTCGACTATTGGAAGATGCGTCGGTAACGATTATGAGGATTCATGTCACCAGATAAAAGAGACACGATCAGCGATGCGTCGGCATACTGGCGGG
>JALYXG010000666.1 GCA_030947205.1 Chloroflexota bacterium | reverse complement strand
ATTAACCCGCTCTGATGCAACCGCGCCAACTGCTCCTCGCACCGGCGGATTTCCAGCATCTGCCGGTACAGCCCGAGCAACTGCTCCTTCCCCACCTGGATGCCCGTCGCCGCTACCGTCTCAACTGCCATGTCTACCTCCTGATTCGATCTGAATTCCCCGTCGCTCGCGCAGGCTGAGGCCTATCTCACCACATTATCCCTTGACGGCCCCGGCGGTGAGGCCGGAGACGTACTGCTCGACGAAGAACGAGTACAAGATCGCCACCGGGATCGAGCCGATCAGGGCGGCAGCCATCAGCGGCCCCCACGGGAGCAGGTCGCCGCGCACCAGTTTCGTCAGTACGCCGACCGCGAGGGTGCGGCTGTTGTCGGTCGAGACGAGCACGAGCGAGTAGATGAACTCGTTCCACGAGAGCGTGAAGGCGAAAATCCCTGCCGTGACGACGCCCGGGATTGCCGACGGCAGCACGATGCGCACGAGGGCCTGAAAACGCGTCGCACCGTCCACCATCGCGCACTCGTCCAACTCGCGCGGGATCGTCTGGAAATAGCCGATCAGGAGCCAGGTGCAGAAGGGCACGAGGAAGGTTGGGTAGACGATGATCAGCGCCAGGGGGTTGTTAATCAGCCCGAATCGCTGGATGACCTGCGCCATCGGGATAAAAAGGAGCGTCGTCGGCACGAGGTAGACAATGAAGATCGCGCCGCTGAAGAGCGAACTGCCCGGAAAGCGCAGCCGCGCCAGCGAGTACCCGGCGAGGATGCTGATAACCATCGAGATCAGTGTGCTCGAAATCGCGACATACGTCGTGTTCCAGAACCAGCGGATGTATGCGGTTTGCCATAAGAGCCGGTAGTAATGCGCCCAGGTCGGGCTGTGCGGATAGAACGGATTGATCTTCAGGTCCGTCAGTTCGGAGTCCGCCTTGAACGATGTGACGATCATCCAGTAGAACGGAAACAGAATCAGCACGAGGACGATCATCGCTGGCAGGTAGATCGTCAGGAGGCGAATGAGCGTCCGGCCGAAGGTGCGCTTCGATGTCATTTGGCGAGCCTCCGCACATTCCAGACTTGCAGGGCAACCATCAGGAGCATCACCGGGAACATATAGAGCGAGATCGCCGCCCCTTGCCCTAAGAGACCCGATTTCAGCCCCGACGAATAACTGAGCGTCGCGAGCACCTGCGTGCTATTGATCGGCCCGCCTCCGGTGAGGGCATAGACGATCTGGATGTCCGAGAAGGTGCCGATGATCGTGACGATCAGCACAATCGTCACGACGGGCATCACGAGGGGGACAGTAATACGGACAAACTTGGTCAGGCGGCCCGCGCCGTCAATCGAGGCGGCCTCATAGAGATCGCGCGGGATCGTCTGCAATCCGGCGAGGATCGTGATCGCGAGGAAGGGCGTACCGCGCCAGACATTGACGGTCACGATGCTGCCCATCGCCCAGTTTGGGTCCGTCAGGAACGGCAGGTTCTTGTGGATGAGATGGAGATGCTTGAAGAGCCAGTTCAGGCTACTGAGATTGCTGTCGAAGAGCCAGAGCCACGCCATCGTGCTGAGGACGCTCGGCACGATCCACGGCATCAGAATCGCAGCGCGGAAGAATTTGCGCCCGTAGAACTCCTGATTGAGCAGGAGCGCAAGCGCGAAGCCGAGCACGAATTTGATGACCGTCGTCAGAAACGTGTACCACGCCGTATTGCGGAAGGCCATCTTGAAGATCTGGCTGTTCAGCTGGTTCGTGAAGTTGTGGAGGCCGACGAACGAGCCGTCAGTACCGACTGTTTTATTGGTCAGGCTCAACCAGAGGGCGAGGCAGAACGGATAGGCGACGAGCACGATCAGCAGGATAATCGCGGGCGCGACCATGATATAGCCCTGCGTCGCATCGCGCCCCCGGATGATCTGCCAACGGTGCCCCGCTGCTTCCCGCCGTCGCTCCTCGGGCTGGCCGACCGCGTGCGAGATTCCCATCGTATTAACCTCACCCCCCACTGCCCAAAGGGCACCCTCCCTCCATTGCTTGTCAGCAATGGAGGGAGGAGAAATGCGGAACGATCAACCGCCCTTGAGTAGGACGTTGTACTCGTTGACGGCGAAGGCGATCGCGTCCTTCGGGGCCATCCCCTGGGCGACTTTCGCGAATGTATCAATGATGATGAACTTGTTCTGCGCTGCGCCGACGACCTGCGTGAACGGACCGGGGGAACCGGGCATTCGGGTCGTCTTCGCGAGCGTCCGCGCGCTGGCGAGTTTCGGATCGGTCGGCCACGCGGCGTCCACGCTATCCAGCATCGGGAACGGCGGCAGGTTGTAGCCATTGCCGGCTTTGGTCCACGCCGTCTGGAAATCCTTGGTGTAGAACGCGTCGGTCAGGTACGCCTTCGCGGCGTCCACGTTCTTCGCGTAGGTCGGGATGCCCCAGTACTGCATGCTCATGTACTGGAACGCGCCGCCAGGGCCGGTGATCGTGACGCCATGGCTCGAATTCCCCGCCAACTCCGGGTCGGTCTTGAGCAAACCGGCGTAGATTGTGTTCGCGTTGTTCGTCGCCGCGATCTGCTTGGAGTTGTAGGCGAGATTATTGCCCGTTTCATCCCAGGCGAAGGCGTTTTCGGCCAGCGAGTCCTTGTAGTACGTCTGGAAGAAAGTCAGGCAGTCCATCATCTCTTTTGAGTTGAGCGCGAGCGTCTTGCCGTCCGCCTCGAACTCTTTCGCACCGAAACTCCACATCAGCGAGTAGTTGTGCGTCGCGCCATCCGTCACCGCGTGGCCGAGGGTGTGGCCGAGCGGCGTGCCGGCAGCCTTCAACTTCTTGCCCGCCTGATGGAAGTCCTCGTACGTCTTCGGAAATTCCGCGATGCCCGCCTTCTGGAAGAGGTCCGTGCGATAAATCCAGTACTGACCGTAGATCGCCGCCGGGAGCGCTTTCCACTTGGCGTCCCCTCGGATGCAGACGCTCTTCGGCCCGTCATACCAGCCGCCAACCGTCGTGTTTAATTGCCCCGACAGATCCGAGATGTCCATCATGACATTCTCATTCGTCGCGACGTGCTGCGCGTACATGCTGACGAGGTCCGCGCCCTGCTTGGTCTGGGCGTTGGTCGCCAGTTTGGCGTCCCACTGGTCAAGCGCGACGGTGTCCTTGGTTAGTTTGACGCCGGCGCCCTTCGCCCAGTCGTCCATGTTCTTTTCCTGGATGTCTGCCGCCGCCTGGATGGACGGCGCCATCCAGAGGATCGTCACCTCCGTACCCTTGATCGGCTTGCCCGCGGAGGCGCTGGCAGGCGCTTGCGTCGCGGTCGTGCCGCCGGAGGCCGGGGCCGCCGTTCCTGCTTTCGTCGCCGCCGGAGCCTCCGTCGCCTTCGAGCCACCACAGGCGGCGAGCAGGCTGCCGAGCGCGATCGCGCTGCTTGTCGCAAGGAATCGCCGCCGTGTGATGATCGTGCGTGCCCCGAACCGTGTACCCGTCTCGTGTTCAGACATTCCTGTTCCCCTTCCACCAACTAACGTCCCGGCGCATTCCCACTGTCATACGAGTAGTCAGTAGTCAGATGAAACCCGAAGCCCCCACTCCTCTTTCTCCTCTCGTCGTCTACCGATGAGCGACTACGGACTACTCTTTGCTGTCTACTGTCTACTGTCCACTAACCACCACCCGATCGTGCAGCGAGCCGATGACGCGCTCATACGATCCCCGCAGATGATCCTCGATCAACGCGACCGCGCGTGCTTCGTCCCGCTCGCAGAGCGCATCGAGGATCACCTGATGCGCCGAACCCGTGATGACGCGAAAGTCGGCATTCGCGACGTTGCGACTGAGCAGAAGGATATGAATTTGCCGCCGCAGGTTGACCCAGCAGTCGTATAACCGTTTATGGTCGCTCGCCTGATAGAGCAGTTCGTGGAACTGCATGTCCAACTCCGCCGCTTCCTGCTCCGTGATCCCGCGCTCCGTGTAGGCGTCCATCGTCTCCACGACCCGCTGCATCGCGTCGAATTGCGCGGTGGTCGCGTGCTGGATCGCCCGCTGGACGGCCAGCCGTTCCAACACGCGGCGCAGGCTGTAGATCTCGTCTGCATCCTCTCGTGTCAGCCGCGCGACGAATGTCCCCCGGTTCCGCTGGATGACGACTAATCCCTCGCGCTCCAACTGACTGAGCGCTTCCCGCACCGGGCCGCGACTGACGCCCAACGACTTCGCCAATCCCTCCTCACGGAGCCGCTCGCCGGGGCCGAAATAGCCGTGCACAATCGCCGTGCGCAACCGCAGGACGATATCGGCAGCAAGGCCGCGATTGAGCGGCGAAGACAAAATGGCGTCGAGCGCTTCTCCGTACATCCCGATACTCCCCGACAACGCATTGTGCAATTGTCTGTTTTTAACTGTTAACAATCATACAATACGCTGGTAGCCGGATGGCGTCAAGTGGGTGAAGCCGCTTCCCATTCGGTGAAAATGTGCGTATCGGATGCCCTTGCCCAATAGGAAGATAGCGCGAATACTGGGCACGGACCCGCACATCGTCTCTTTCTCCTCATCGGTATCACAGTCAAGCGAAAGGAATGTCACCCATGTCCGTTACAGCGCGCACGATCGGGTCCCGCAAACGGCCGCTCAAAGTCGGCATCCACCTCCCGATTACCGACCCCTGGGCGGAGACGCTGGCGATGGCGCGGCACGCGGCGGCGGTCGGCTTCGATTCGCTCTGGCTGCCGGATCATCTCTCGATGAAGCGCGACCAGCTCTGGATCACCGCCGGGCGACCCGTCCCGCCCGGCGTCGAATTCGAGCCGCCCGTCGGCGCGTGGGAGACATGGACACTGATCGCCGCCCTTGCGATGGCGGTGCCGGATGTCGAACTCGGCACC
>JALYXG010000664.1 GCA_030947205.1 Chloroflexota bacterium | reverse complement strand
TCGGCGTCGCCGCGCGCCTGCGAGCCGAAGAGCACGAGCCGCTTCAACCGCTCGCCGTAGCACGTTTCGAGCAGCCCGCGCAGTTCGGAGATGATCGTTTGTACCCGCGTCTCCATCGCCCATCCTCACGCGAACTGCGACCGTGCGGCAGGGATCGTGACGCGCGCGGTAACGATTGTGCCCGCGCCCGGCACGCTCGCGATCTGGAGCGCACCGCCGATCCGCTCGACGCGCTCCCGCATGCCCGGCAACCCAAGATGGCCCGGTTGCGGCCGATGTCCCGCGAGATCGAACCCCCGACCATCGTCCCGTACCGTTAGTGTGGCGGTCCCATCGCGGATGTCAAGCGCGAGGGCGATCTGCTTCGCTCCCGCATGCTTGAGCGCGTTCCCCAACGCCTCGCTCGCCACCCGGAAGAGCGCTTCCTCCAACGTCAGAGGGGGCCGTTCGCCTGCACCCGTCGCGGTGAAGGCAAGCGCCGGGCCATCACGCCGCTGCAAGGATTCGATGTGCCTTCGAAGCGCCTCGACCAGCCCGTCTTCTTCGAGCGCGACGGGGCGTAACTGGAACAGGAGCGCGCGCATTTCCGCCAGCGCCTCCTTCGAGAGCCGCCGCAGTTCGTCGAGGCTCCGCGTCGCCTCCGCAGGCTGCGCCTCCCAGAGTGCGGGGAGAACTTGCGCAAGGAGACTCATCGAGAAGAGCGACTGCGTGACGCTGTCGTGCAGGTCCCGCGCGAGGCGGTGACGCTCCTCCAATGCTGCCGCTTGCTGCGCCTGCTCATACAAAAGCGCGTTGTGCATCGCGACGGCGGCGTGGTCTGCGAAGGTGGCGATCAACTGCATCTCGCTCGCGCTCGGGTTGATCGGGTGATCGTAGACGAGCATCAGCACGGCGTTGTAGGTCTCCTGATAGCCGAATGGCATGGCGATAAACCCCTTCGCGTCCACCGCCGTAAGTGGCCCGCGCCCGACCTGCTCCACAAACTTCTCCCGCCACCACGGCATCGTCGCGGCTTCTTCGTGACTGCGAATAATGAGCGGCTCGCGCTGCTGGATCGCGTAGAGCGCCGGGCCATGCCGGAGGATCGAAATGTCCGAGAACGGGAAGTGGTCGAGACCGTAAATCGCGCGCGGGATCGTCGCGTCGCCCGCGTTATTCAGTTCAAGCAGGCCGCAGACGCGCGCCCCCGTCACCCGCGCCGCCTGCTCGACAATTGTGTTCAGCACGTCCGCGCGGTCGAGGCTGGAGTTGAGGATCGCCGCAGTCTGATGGAGAGCAGTCATTTCCGCAAGTTGCTGCTCGGTCTCCGCGTACAGTTTGCTGCTCTGCACCGCGATGGCGGCATGGTCGGCGATCGTGGTGATCTTCCGCAGCAGTTCGTCGGGCGGCGGTTCCGGCTCGGCGAGGTAGCAGGTGAGCGTGCCGATGGTCGTTTCTTTGGCGATCAGCGGCACGGCGAGGATCGAACCCCAGCCGCCCGCGACCGCCGCCGACCGCGCCGCCAGCACCCCATCCGGCGCTTCGTTGGGGACGATGAGGATATTCCGATGCACCGGCACGCCATCGCGGAAGGCGAGCGTCGTGGGCGGTTGTTCGTCATCGGGCAGACGTGCGGCGATGCACATGTAGGGGTTGATCGTCTCGGCGTAGTTGTCCGGCAGGCCAGATTGGCCCATCAGTTGCAACTGGCCGAGCGCATTCGGCAGAAAAATCGCCGTCCCCGGGCAGCCGAGCCGCCGCGTTGCCCGCTCCACAATTGCCGCGAGGGTCGCGTCGAGCGGGTTGGTGAACGCGATCAGGCGCGCGATCTCCGCGAAGGTCGAAAGGTCCTCCGCGCGCCGCTCGTTCGCCTGGTAGAGCGGCCCCACCTCGGCATAAATCGCCGTTTCGAGCGTCACATCCTGCACGGTCGTGCCGACGCCGAGTACCGCGCCGTCCGCTGCCGTCCGCAGGTGCGAAATACACCGCACGCGCCGCCCGTCCGCCGGGACGTCGCACTCCTCGATCCGCACGCTACCCGCGTCGGCGAACCACCCGACCGGCGGCACGCAGCGATCCAGTTCCGGTAACGCGTCCACCGGTCGCCCGACCGCGTCCACATCCGGCGCGAGGCCAACAATCGCTGCCGCGACCGGGCTGATCGTTTGCACGCGGTTCGTCGCGTTGGTCGTGATCAGCCCGGCGCGGGCCGACCCTGTGGCAGCGGCACGGCTGCCGTTCGCGAGCAGCGGATAGACCGTTTCGCGCAGCGCCCGGAGCATCTGCTCGTCCGTCACCGTCGCGGGCGTCGCGCCGAGGCCGATCAGGGCACGGTCGAGCGCACCGCGATCGAGCGTCGGCATCGCGAGCGGCAGCCCCCGTACGTATCCCTGGTAAATCGTATTGCCTATCACATCATCCACCATATACCCCGTCCCATGCATTCAGGCCATCATCATGGAGTGAACATCGCGCCACGGCAGAAAATGCCGATGCCGCCATTGTGCCACGCGTAGCGCGATGGCGTTCGTGCCGTGTTCAGGCTTGTGGGAAGCCTTCGATGTGGCGGCGCGTCGGAGTAAGGCGCAGGACGACGCGGCCCTCGGTGACGGCGGTTTGCCGCCAGCG
>JALYXG010000656.1 GCA_030947205.1 Chloroflexota bacterium | reverse complement strand
CAACTGGCGACCGCGCAGGAGACGATGGAGATTTACGCGCCGCTCGCCAACCGCCTCGGTATCTGGCAGATCAAGAGCGAGTTGGAAGACCTCGCCTTCAGAGCGCTCGAACCGGATCGCTATCGCGTCATTGATACCTCGCTCGAAGCGCAGGGCGGCAACCGCACCGCCTACATTAACCGAGTGATCGAGACGCTGAAGGAGGCGCTCGGCGCCGCAGACATTCAGGCCGATGTCTATGGCCGCGCCAAGCATCTCTGGTCCATCGCGCGGAAGATGGATCAAAAGCGTCGGACGCTCGAAGAGATCTACGACGCGATCGCCATCCGCGTGATCGTGCCAGAACTGAAGGATTGCTACGCCGCCCTGGGGATCATCCATACGATGTGGCGGCCGATCCCCGGCGAGTTCGACGACTACATCGCCTCCCCGAAGGAGAGCATGTACCAGTCCCTCCACACCGCCGTCCGTGCCCTCGATGCCCGCCCGGTCGAGGTGCAGATCCGCACCAAGGAGATGCACATCGCCGCCGAGTACGGCATCGCGTCGCACTGGCGCTACAAAGAAGGCGGCAAGCGGGACGCCGGGCTGGAGGCGCGCGTCGCGTGGCTGCGGCAACTGATGGACTGGCGCGATGAGGTGGTGGACGCACAAGCATTTGTCGAAACGCTGAAGAGCGATGTCTTCCAGGAAATGCTCTACGTTTTCACGCCCGCCGGGGACATCATCGAGTTGCCGGCCGGTTCGACGCCAGTGGATTTCGCTTACCGCATCCACTCGGATGTCGGCCATACCTGTGTCGGCGCGATGGTCAACGACCGGCTCGTGCCGCTCGACTATAAGCTGCAAAACGGCGAGA
Organism: Chloroflexota bacterium; assembly: GCA_030947205.1. Classification (GTDB taxonomy): domain Bacteria; phylum Chloroflexota; class Chloroflexia; order Thermomicrobiales; family JALYUS01; genus JALYUS01. The sequence continues at coordinate 9,087 of JALYXG010000656.1, read as the reverse complement.
TGATCAAGATCATGACCTCCCGCGCGAAGGTCGGGCCGAGCCGGGACTGGTTGCTCACCTCGTCCGGCTATGTGCACACGGCGCAGGCGCGCGAGAAAATCCGCCAATGGTTCCGCCGCCAGCAGCGCGACCAGAATATCGCCCAGGGCCGGGACATGCTGGAAAAGGAGCTGAAACGGCTCGGTGTCGAGATGAAACTGGACGAGATCGCCAAGCAGTTCACGCGCTACAACCGCCTCGACGACTTCCTCGCCGCTATCGGCTACGGCGCGGTGACGACGCAGCAGATCGCGCAGCAAGTCTCGGCGCTCAACCCCGTCGAGCAGGTGATCGCCCTGCCGCCGACCGAGGCCACGCCCCGCCCCGCCAGTTCGTCCGCCGGTATCGAGGTAATGGGCGTCGGCGATATGCTGACGCGGCTCGCGCCCTGCTGCAAGCCCGTGCCGGGCGACAAGATCATCGGCTACGTGACGCGCGGCAAGGGCATTACCGTCCACCGCACCGACTGCCCGAATGTCATCAAGGAACCGGAGCAGGAACGGCTCGTGCCCGTCTCGTGGGGGGGTAATACCCAGAGCCAGGCGTACCCCGTCGGCGTGCGGCTGGAGGCATGGGATCGCGTCGGCCTGATGCGCGACGTGTCCAGCATGGCGGCGGACGAGAAGATCAATCTGCTCTCGATCAACAGCCACACCCACCCGGATCGCACGGTGACGATGCGCCTGACCGTCGAGGTGGCGGGCGTCGAAGCCCTCAGTCGCATCCTCCAGCGCTTCGAGCAAATCCGCGACATCTACGAAGTCCGCCGCGATACGCCGATCATCTCCAAGGGCGCGCGGGCTACGGATTAGCGCGGAGTAGGGCGGGTCGTCAAGGCGTCAGGGTAAATCCTTCGTAGACGTTTGCCGCGATCTCATCGCATTTCTTTCGGTAGGCGCCGACACCGCCGATGTAGGGCATGAAGATGCGTGGTTTGCCGGGGATGTTCGCTCCCATGTACCACGAGTTGGCGCGGGGATAGAGCGTCATCTCCGCGACCGCGTTGACGTGCGCCACCCATGCATCCTCCGCCTCGACGGTCGGCTCGATGCGGGTGAGATCGTGCGCGCGCAGGTAGGCGAGGCAGTCGGCGATCCAGTCTACATGCTGCTCGATGGAGACGATCATGTTGCTCAGCACGGAGGGGCTGCCGGGGCCGGTGATCGTGAAGAGATTCGGGAAGCCGGCGGTCGCGATGCCGAGGTAGGTGCGCGGGCCGTCGGCCCACTTCCGCCTCAGCGTGTCGCTGCCCCTGCCGCGAAGATCAATGTTGAGGAGCGGCCCCGTCATTGCGTCGAAGCCCGTGGCGAAGACGATGCTATCCAGTTCGTACGCCGCGTCCTGTGTCCGCAGACCCGTCGGGGTAATCGTTTCGATTGGCGCGTTCCGGACATCAACCAGGGTGACGTTGTCGCGATTAAATGTCATGTAGTAGTCGGTGTCGAGCGGGAGGCGCTTGGTGCCGATCGGGTGATCCTGCGGCGACAGCGCCTCGGCGACGGTCGGGTCGTGGACGATGTCGCGAATCTTGGCGCGGACAAACGCGGCTGCGGTGTCGTTCGCTTCCTCGTTCGTGCTCAGGTCAGCAAACGCCGACGTGAAGCCGAAGCCGCCGCGCGCCCAGCGGGCCTCGTAGGCGCGCTGTCGCTCCTCGGTCGTCGCCTCCAGGGCGGGCTTGTCACCGACCGGGACGACAAAGCCGGCGCGCGACTCGCGGTTCTTGCGCCGGTGCTCGGTGTAGTTCGCCTTCAATGACCGCTCGTGTTCCGGGTCCAGCGGGGCATTCCACGCGGGGATGGTGAAATTCGGCGTCCGCTGGAAGACGAAGAGGTGGGTCGCCTGCTGGGCGATGATCGGGATGGATTGGATGCCGGACGCGCCCGTGCCGATGATGCCGACGCGCTGGCCGGTGAAGTCTACGCCTTCGTGCGGCCAGTTCCCCGTGTGATACCACGCGCCCGCAAAGGTATCGAGACCTTTGAAGTTCGGCACCTGCGCAACGGACAGGCAGCCCACCGCCATGATGCAGAATTGCGCCGATACGACCTCGCCGCCCGCCGTGCGGATCGCCCACCGATTCGTCGCCTCGTCATAGGTTGCGGCGGTCACACGCGTGTCGAACCAGATGTCCCGGCGCAGGTCGAAGCGATCCGCGACGTGGTTGACGTAGCGCAAAATTTCCGGCTGGGTGGCATACCGCTCGCTCCACCGCCATTCCTGCTGGAGTTCGTCCGAGAACGAGTACGAGTAATCTACGCTTTCGACATCGCAGCGCGCTCCCGGATAGCGGTTCCAGTACCAGGTGCCGCCGACATCGCTGCCCGCCTCGTAGACTCGCGCCGAAAGCCCCAGTTCGCGCAGGCGGTGGAGCATGTACAGCCCCGCCAAACCAGCCCCGACGATCACCGCGTCGAAGTCGCGGGCCGACTCCGCCCTGGCTTCCGTTGGTTGCTGCTGCCCGTCGAACATCTCTCCCCCTTGGCGCGGATGCGCCCTTCGTCACTGAGAGCGTCACTATAGCCGGAGAAAGGCGGCGGTGTCGACCGGCATAACATCTCTTCTGGTGTTGCTATCGGCCAAGCCGCAGCGTGACAGGCACACCGATAAACTGGCCGTAGCGCGCTGCCGCGACTTCGAGGGCCTGCACTGCTGCGGCGCCGAGCGGCGCGAAGGGGAGTGCTTCGATGATTGCCGCGTCCTTCTTGAGCGTGCGCCTCCACGTGCCCACCACTCGGCCGTCAACAATCATCACGGGATTGAGGAGGAAACTGTTCCAGGAATCAACCTTTTCGGCGGGCGGCGCATCGAGAACGGCGCTCCGGTCGGTGTAACCGACGGTATATTCATCGAAATACGGCAGGAGGAAGGCGGTCGGCGATGGATTTCTCTCGATTGGCGCAGGCGCGGTGAACCAATATGTCCGGTCGCCCACAACCTCATGCAGCAGTTGGGGTTTGACCATTTCGAGCCCGGCTTTCGCGTCGGTCATCGTCAGCCCCGACCACCAGACGAAATCCTGCACGGTCGCCGGGCCGTGGCTCGTCATGTAGCGCCGGGTGAGTTCCGCCAGGGCCTCGTCGCGTGCCAACGTTTCGGCGGGCGGCGCGCGCTCATCGAGCAGGGCGTAGGTGAATTGTTTGCCGCGCCGTGCGCCGCTGCACACAACGCCGTCCAGTTCGGCGCGCATCATGATGAGGCCGAGTCGCAGGTCGTTTGTCGCGATGCCGGCCTGTTGCAGCACGGATGCGAGTTCGGGGCGGGTCCGCTGCGCCCCGCCCCGCAGGGCATTCGTCAGCGCGGCGTTGCTGCGGGCAAATGTGGCATCGTCGAGGCCGTGCTTCCGGTAGTGATAGGCATTGGTGGCGTTGACGCGCGGGGCCGTGAGCGCCAGTAACCAGCGAATATCGGCGGGAGCGACGAAATGCCAGGTGGGCCGCATCACATGGGTGCGGAGGATCGCCCCGTCGGCGAATGCCTGGTCCAGGGCGGCATCGGTCGTGTCGTGCATACGCTGGCCGACCGCCCATTTCGCGCCCGCGTAATCCTGGGACTGAACAGCGCCCAGCCACCGCACGACCGCATCGGGCGCGGCGAGTTTCGTTCCTGCAATATGGTGGTTGTGTAGCCGCACATGGGCGATATCTAAGTGTGTCATCGCGCGTCAGTATACCCTGTTTCCACGCGCTCGCGTTCGTTTCTTGCCCGATGCCGGTTCGTTGGCGCTCCCGTTCATCGGCGACACATGACGCACATGCACCCCCGTACATGGACGAAAACGCTATTGACCTGAACAATTCGTCACAAATCACCCCAGGGTGCGTTATAAATGATAGACTGATGTACACAGTTCCTGTGTGGGTCTATTTTGTACATCCATCTCTGTCCGGTGACGCAGTGGGGGATACGATGGCGAGAACGATGGCTCATTCGGCGCTGGCGGAAGATGCGATTACTACAACGCCGCCGCGCACATGGCGTGTGCCGATGCACCCGGAACAAAGTGCGACCGATGCGCACCGCGTGGGGCGGACGCACGCGGTCGCCCTCACCTCGGCGGTGCCACGCCCCTTGCGCCTCCTGACACTGGCGGTCTGGATCGTCGCGGTCGGCTGGGCGATGCACGCCAGCCTGCTGCGCGCCTATGGGGACGCCCTCTCGCACGAGTTGATCGCCCGCCGTGTGACAGACAGCCTCAATCCGGGTGTTGGCCAACTCGGCACGGTCTGGCTCCCGCTCCCGTCGCTTCTGCTCACTCCGCTTGTCTGGATAGACCCGCTCTGGCATTCCGGGCTGGCGGGTGCGCTGCTCGGCGGCGTGTTCCTCCAACTCTCCATTGGGGCGCTCTACCGGACGGGCGTCTTGCTCGGCGGCACGACGATGGGCTGGGTTGCCGCACTCGTCTTCCTCGCTGCCCCAAACGTCGTCTACGTGTACGTCACCCCGCTCCTGGAAGTGGCCGCGCTCACATTCACCTGCCTTTGCATCGCGGCGGCGGCGCGGGTGCTCGAAGGGCTGCCGCGTGGCGAGGTGCAACCCGACGCGCTCTTCGCCGCCGCGTTTTTCGCGGCCTGCGGGATGCTGTCCCGCTATGACAACTGGATGACCGGCGTGCTCGTGGGCCTGGGAATTCTCATCGCGACGGGCTGGTGGCTGCGCGACCGGCTCGCCGTGCAGGCCGTCGCCATCTGCTATGCATTGCTTCCCTGTTCCGCCCTCGCGCTCTGGTTCATCTACAACTGGGTGATCTTCGGTGATCCACTGGCGTTTTTCCGGGGCGAGTACTCCTCAGCGCGTATCGTCGCCGATCTGGCGGCGAATGGCGTGATTCCTACCATCAACGGGCATCCACCGGAGCAGGGGAACCCCGTGCATGCGCTGCTGACGTATGCGACGGCAGTTTTTGAGGTTGTAGGCGTCGTGCCGCTGCTGCTCGCGGTCGGCGGCGGCATCGTTGCCGCAGTGCGGATGCGCCGCCGTCCGATTGCCCTGATCTATCCGATGCTGCTCGGGCCATTGCTCTTCTATGTGTTCGCGCTGACGACGAGCCAGAGCGTGATTGTTACCCGCGCGGCGCAATCAGGAGGCATCTTCAACATCCGTTACGGCGCGACGCTCGCGCCGCTGATCGCACTGATGGCTGCGGCGTTCGTTGGCTTCTTCGGTCGCCACACGCGTATCGGTGGGGCGATCATCGTTGCACTCGTCCTCGTTTCCGGCGTCGCTCAGTTGTTCGAGCCGCTCGGCCCGGTGATTGTGGCGGAAGGGCGATTGCAGGACCGCGCGCTGAATGCCCAGGCGAGCCATACGGCGGCGCGCTGGTTCAAGCAGCAGCCGCACGACGGCCTCACGCTCATGGATGACACACTCCAGCCGCAGAGCAAAATCATCTACACCGAGGGCGGGCACGCACTCCACGAATACATAGACTCATCCGACCCGGTGGGATGGACGGCGGCGCTGGCGGCGATACCGCCCTCCATCACGACGGTCATCACCCTCAGCCCGACCTCGCGGGAATATCGCAACGACCGCGTGAACCGCGCGGTGGTGCGCGATGGGGCAATCGCCGGCTTCGCACGCATCTATGACGATGGCGAAATCGTCGGTTTCCATCGCGTGAAAGACGGCAATGCATGAGCGGGGGCACGATGGTATCAACGCAAACAAACTTCCCAGGGCGCGCGTCTGTCCCGGTAGACGCCGACGGGCTTGGTTCCATCTCCGCCCCACTCGCGCGGGCATTCCGCGTCCTGCCGCTCGGCGAGTTCGGCGACTATTTCATCGCGGTTTCCGATTCGTACGCCCCTGAGGTGTCGCGCGAGTTCCTCGAAGCGCTCGCGACGAAGCCGCTACGCATCCTCAGCGTTTCGGCGGGCGAACTCGATGCGATGATCGGCGATTTCTTCGGCAAGGACGAAGCAGTAGCGAGCCCCCCGACCTCGCTGGCGGAAATCCTCGTCGCGAGCGATACCCTGACGGCGGATCAGGTCGCAGAAGCGGCATTCTACGCCGCGCAGACGGGCACATCGCTCGGACTTGCCGTGATCCAGATGGCGTACATCAACCCGTGGAACCTCGCGCTGCTGATCTCGCGCTATCTCGCCAAGCCGGTCGTCAATCTGCGGACGCAGCAGTTCCCCGATGCCATCGCATCGCTCCTGCCGCAGCAGTTCCTGCGCGAGCGCCGGGTGATCCCGGTCGGATTGACGGAAACGACTATCACGCTCGCGATGGTTGACCCGTTCGATGACGCGACGCGCGACGTAATTGCCCAGGAAACGGGGCGCGCCGTGCATGTCGTCCTGACGACCGACCGGGATATTGACTGGGCGCTGCGGCAGATCTATCGCATAGACAACATCGTCCAAAGCACGATGGCGCTGCAACGCGATCAGGCGGAAAACAGCGCGCACGTCACCTTCGAGCGCAGACAGGTGATCGGGTTCGTCGCACTGCTGCTCGTCGTTATCATTGGCGCGATCCTCAGTTGGCGCGCGACGCTCGCGGTGGTGAACATCGTCTTTATCGCGATCTATGCCTCGTTCGCCGTCTACAAGACCTTTCTGATCCTGCGCGGCGGCGCAGCGAACCTCGTGGTGAACGCCTCGCGGGAAGATGTCGCGTCGCTCGTGGACGACGAGTTGCCGACGATCACCATCCTCATCCCGCTCTACCGCGAGGCGGCAATTGTGCCCGTCCTGCTGCGGGCCATCGCCAATATGGACTACCCGGCGATTAAACTGGACGTGAAGATTCTCCTCGAGGAAGAGGATGAGGAGACCGCCGCCGCCGTGCGCGCCGCCCGCCCGCCGGAGCACTTCAAGATCGTCCGCGTGCCCGACGCCAAGCCGAAGACCAAGCCGAAGGCATGCAACTACGGGCTGATCGAGGCGACGGGCGACTTGCTGGTCATCTACGATGCCGAGGACATCCCGGACAGCGACCAATTGAAGAAGTGCGTCGTCGCCTTCCGCAATGCGCCGGACGATGTGACCTGCATCCAGGCGAAATTGAACTACTTCAACCCGTACGAGAATCTGCTCACCAGTTGGTTCACGCTCGAATACAGCCAGTGGTTCGACTTGTTCCTGCCGGGCTTGGGCGTCACGAAAGCGCCGATTCCGCTCGGCGGCACCTCCAACTTCTTTATCACCGAGCGGCTGATCGAGGCGGGCGCGTGGGACCCGTACAATGTGACGGAGGACGCCGACCTCGGCATCCGGCTCTTCAAGTTGGGCTACCGCACGGCGATCCTCGACTCGACGACGTTCGAGGAAGCGAACACGCGCTACGGCAACTGGATCCGTCAGCGTTCCCGCTGGATCAAGGGGTACATGCAGACGTGGCTGGTCCACAACCGGCACCCGTTCCGCCTTTGGCGCGAACTGGGGACGCGCGACTTCTGGAGCGTCCAGGCGACAGTCGGCGGGGCATTCGCGGTGCTGCTGATCAACCCGATCCTTTGGTCAACCTCGATCATCTGGTACGTCTTCCACCCGGCGATTATCGCCGAACTGTACTCCGGCGTGCTCAGCCTGATTAGTTTCGTCGCGCTGGTCTTCGGGAACCTGTATTTCGTCATCACCTGCATGATGGCGGCAATGCGCCGCCGCTACTACGGGCTAGTCATCCCCGCCGTGCTGATCCCGATCTACTGGCTGATGATGAGCATCGCCGCCTACAAGGCGCTCTGGCAACTGATTACCAAGCCGTTCTATTGGGAGAAGACCTCGCACGGGCTGTCAACGACCGGCCATGCGGAGGCGGCAATTACGTCGCAGCTCGCGGGGGCTGGCGCGAACGAGAAGGGATGAACCGATCATGACTGCGTTTTTTCGTCGCATACCACTCGCTCAACCCTTGCGCGCCCTGCTCATTGCGCGGGCGCGCCCGATCCGTCGCGGTCCTCACGAAGGGCGGCGACCAGTTTGGCGTTGCGGTGGTCGAGAGTCTGCTTAAGGCGCTCCGGCGGCCAATCGTAGAATCCCGCGCCACTTTCCGCACCCGTTCGTCCGGCGGCGACGGGTTCGGCGAGCGTCGGTGGCACATCGGTCGCGCCGCTCAGGGCGGGGAAAAGGTATGCGCCGACGAGTGCCGAGGTGCCAATGCCGCCGAGGTCGAGCGATGCGAATGGCCCGCCGACGATGGACCAGCGGCGCGCCAGCCCCTGCCGCATCACCATGTCCACTTCCTCTTTCGTTGCGATCCCCTGCTCGACGATGTGGCACGCCTCGCGCAGGATCGCGTACTGCAAGCGGTTCCACAGGAAACCGGGCGCTTCCTTGCCCACCACGACGGGCGATTTACCCATCGCGGCGAGGTTGTCGCGCACGCGGGCGACGATTGCCGGGTCGGTTTGCTCGCCGGGAATCACCTCGACGGGCGGCATCAGGTGCGGCGGGTTCAGGTAGTGCGTGCCGATAAACCGCTCCGGGTGTCGCATCCTCGCCGCGATCTGCGTGATCGGGATGCCGGAGGTATTCGAGGCGAGGATCGTCGTCGCGGGGCAGATGGTTTCCAGTGTCACGAACATCTCACGCTTCAGGACGAGGTTTTCTGGGATACTCTCGACCACGAGGTCCGCACCCGCGACCGCATCCGAGAGGTCCGTTGATGCGCGTACCCGGTCGCGCGCGGCGGGCATCTCGTCCGCGCCAAGGACGCCCGCCGCCGCCAGCGAATCGAGGGCGGTGTAGGTCCGCTCCTTCGCCCGTACGGCGCTGGACTCAGTGCGCGCGAAGAGGGTCACGGTGTGCCCGGTCGCCGCGTATTCCGCCGCCAGCCCCGTCCCCATCATCCCCGCGCCGACAATCGCGACCGTTTCGATACCATTTCCGGTCATCGTGTTCCCCCTCCTGATTACCGCCCCGGTTCGCGCGCTTTGAGATAGGCAATACTGCGTGTGATCCGGTCGTCCGGGTTGTCGCCGCCGCCGAACTCGAAGATGTAATACAGACGCTGGGGTAGGCGGTCGAGTTCGTCGAGGATGGCGGGTAGCGGCAACGATGCGCCGCCGAGATAGGTCGTCCCGTGTGCGGGATCGTCGTC
>JALYXG010000010.1 GCA_030947205.1 Chloroflexota bacterium | reverse complement strand
TTTTTTTTTGCTTATTCTCCTTCCCTTTTGTTGGGGCCTATTTTTTTTTGGTGGGGCTCTTTCTTCTACCCCCCCGTTTTTTTGTTTTTTTGTGGTTGGGGGCGGCCGTTGGTGGGGGGGGGGGTATTCTACCTACCCCCCCCTACGCAGGGCGCCTGCTCATTGCTCATTGCTACTTTGCTGCGACCTCGACGAAATGGATGCCGGCCGCGCCATCGGGGAAGTTCTCGGCGTCCTTCGCCGGTTGGGGAGCGCCGCCGCTGGCGTTCGCCTCTGTCTTGCCGAGGGCGCCGTTGCCCTCGTAGCAGCGCACGCCGATTTTGTAGGCGCCATTCTTTGGCGGCGTCCACGGGAACTGCCAGAGTGACCACGATTGCGGCGAGGGGTTCGCGGTGATCGTCGCGGGCTGCCACGTCCCGCCGCCGTCGGTCGTCACCTCGACCTTGCTCACGCCACGCAGGCCACCGTAGGCAATACCTTGCATCGTGATCGGCTGGCCCGGCGCTACTGTGTCGCCCTTCACCGGGAAGTCAATCCGCGAAAGGGTCTTGACGACCGCCGCGCGATCCCACCCCTGCGACTCGTAGAACCCTTTGGTGCGGTCATTGTTGATCTCGATGCGCGTCACCCACTTGACGTGCTTCTCGCCGTACCGCCCCGGCGTGATGATCCGGGCGGGGAAGCCGTGCTTCTGAGAGAGCGGCTCGCCATTCATGCCGTAGGCGACGATCACGCCCTCCGCCGCGATTTTGTCGAACTCCATCGTGTTCGTGTAGCCGTCCGATGCCGTGAAGAGGACCTGGGTCGCGCCGGGGGCCGGTTTCGCCATATCAATCAACGCCTGCAGCGACACGCCGTGCCAGGCTGCCGTGCTGATCAGCCCGCCGCCGAGCGGGTTACCGATGCAGGCGAGCGTCGCCGTCTCGTCCACGGCGGGCAGCGCTTTGAGGTCATTGAAGGAGAGAGTCATCGGGTTCGCGACATTGCCGCCGATCGCTAATTGCCAGACATCGGCATTGGCGATCTGCGGGTCGGCGAGGTTTTTGGTGACACTGTAGAACGTCGCGTTGTCCGTGATCGGCTGGACGGGCCGCTTCGGGCGCTTGCCGTCGTAGCCGAGCGTCGAGATGCGCCGGAGGCCGAGCGAGAACGCACCGAAGGCGACCAGCGCACCCGCCCCAGCGAGCGTGATCGCCCGCCGCCGCGTTACCGTCTGCGCCCCCACATCGGTTGCCATCGCGACGGCGGGTGCGCGCCGCCGGGCGAGCATGAAGAGGACGGGCAGGAGGATGCCGAAGAACAGGTAGTCTAGAAAGATCGCGAGGATCGTCAGCGTGCGGCCGGTGGCGAGGGAATGGCCATGGTAGTTCTCGGGCAAAACGGGCCAGAGCGCGGCGAGCGTCGCGACCCAGAGGCCAAGCCCGACGAGCGGCCCGAACGCCCATTGCTTCCAAGCGGGCGCGTCCTCTCTGCCCCACGAGCGGGCATACAGGATTGCTGCCGCGCCGCCGACGAGCAGTTGTGCGCCGACCGACGAGAGTTCGGGGATAAGTTTGGCGAACTGCCCGATGATGCCGAGGATATTGCCGGATGCCTGGCCCGGTACGAGCGGGACGATGCGCTCGGTAATCAGCCCCGGTACGGAGGCGATGCCGAAAAAGAGGCGGTGGCCGAACATCGCCGCCGTCATCCAGAGCGCGGCGATCACGCCGATTAGCCCCGGACTGCCGACTCCTGTCGTATCGCCGGTCATTTCCTCAGTCGTTGCCGTCTTCATGGTCATGCCCTTTCCTGGAAAACATCCCCGTGTCTATGCGTGCAACATCAAGCGTAACTGGGGGGCCGGGGTGGGGTGAGCCGCGTCACTTCCCCACCTCCACAACGTTCCGCGCCGCGTGGACGATGCGCTGCTCGCGCAGGCGGGCGGCGGCGGCGGTGAAGTAGTCCGCGACATCGCCCTGGGTGCGAATCCAGTCGAGGTAGCGGGCGATGCCGTCCGCGAGCGACGTCTGCGGATGCCAGCCAAGCGCGGCGATTTGGCTGATGTCGCTCGTCAGATGGCGGAACTCGCCGGGGCGGAACTCGCCGGGGAACTCCGGCGCAATCGAAACGCCGAGCGTCGCCGCGAGCAGGCGGGCGAGGTCGCCAATCGTCGTGCCGACGCCGCTGCCGACATTGAAGACGCCGCCATTCGCGCGGTCGTCCGTGCCGACGAGGAGATTTGCGCGGGCGATGTCCTCCACAAAGCAGAAGTCGCGCGTTTGCTGCCCATCTTCGTAGAGAATCGGCGCGAGGTTGTTCAGGAGACGCGTGCAGAAGATCGCGATCACGCCAGTGTACGGGTTATAGATGCTCTGACGCGGGCCATACGTGCAGGAGTAGCGGAGCGCGACCGTCGGCGTGCCCGTCTGCCGCCCCCACGTCATCACGAGCCGTTCCTGATCCGCTTTCGAGATCGCGTAGACGGTTTGGCCGCCGATGGGCGTGCGTTCCGGCGTTGGCACGGGCGTCGCGGGATGCCCGGTCGCATCGAGGACTTCCCAGATGCCCTGCTGCAACTGCGCGAGCGGGCGCGTTTCCGGGAAGAATTGTGCGCCGTCGCTCCCCCGATATGCCCCTTCGTCGTAGACGGCTTGCGAGGAGGCGACGACAACCTTGCGGACGGGCAGCCGCTCGTCACGGATCGTTTCGAGCAGGAGCGCGGTGCCGTACGAGTTGACCTCGATATACTTGGCGATCTCCGGCATATAGCCGCCGTACGCCGCCTCGTGGAAGACGACCTCCACGCCATCGAGCGCGGCACGGAGGGCGGCGCAGTCGCGGACATCGCCGGTCTGGTAATCGGCGCGCGGGTTCAGCCATGCCGGGGGGCCATTGCGATGCGTTTGCGGCTCGAAGTTGTCGAGCACGCGCACCTGCCAGCCCTCGGACACGAGCAGATCCACGATGTGCGAGCCGATCAGCCCCGCGCCGCCGGTCACAAGCGCCGTCGCCATCAGTCCTCACCCCCCGCCGCCGCGAGCCGGTCGTACGCTGGCGGAACAAACCGACGGGGCGCGACATCTTCGGAGAGACGCAGGCGCTGGAAGGCGGCGGCGGTGGCGGGTGTGTCGTGCGGTCCGGCGAGATAGGAGGCAAGGCGATCCAGATCGGCCGCCTCGTCCACATCCCAGGTCGCGGCGAGGGAATGGAGCGAGATGTCGCGCGCCCTCGCGTTGGTGCGCAGGTCGTCGTAGACGGTCGCCGTGCTCATCGGGACGGCGCCGAGGATGTCCACGCCACTCCGCTGCCCGATCAGGCTGTAGCCGCCATCGTAGGTCGGAACGAGCGTCGCCATCGCGCCGTCCAGGGCAGTGAACGCGGCGGAAACGGTGCGCGCGGGCAACTGCGGCGAGTCGGAGGCGATCAGGACGGTGTGGTCGTAGCCGCGCGCCGTCGTCCAGCGGAAGATGTGCCGCTGTCGCTCCGTCCAGTCCGTGCCTTCCTGCGCGAAATAGCCGTCTGCCGCGCCGACGATGGCAGGAAAGTCCGCTGTGGCGGGGGCGAAGGACCAAAGGAGGTCGTACGAGCGTGCCGTGTGCCGGAAGCGATTGGCGAGATCAGCAAGGAAGGCGCGATATAATTCGACGGCCCGTGCGTCGCCGATCGCGCGCCCCAGCCGGGTCTTCGCGTTGCCCGGCACCGGTTCCTTCGCCCCGATCACGAGCGCGCGGCGCGGTGTGACAGCGATACTCATGGGAAACCTCCTACAAAGCAATGAGCAACGAGCAACGAGAAGGGTTTGCGCCTCTCCACACACAATGCTCACACATGTGCCCTCATTGCTCGTTGCTCATTGCTCATTGCTACCCCCGTCGGGAGCCACCCCGCGTAGCGGTACGCGGTCTGGAGAATAACAATGGCTGCTTTGATACTTCCACGAACTGTGCCACCGACTTTCGACTTTCCACCGGCGCGTTTTCGGTACGAGACCGGCACTTCTCGCACCCGCAGGCCCGCGCGGGCCGCTTTGACGAGCATCTCGGTGGACCAGCCGTAGGTCCGCTCGTGCATGTCGAGCATGGCGAGGGCGTCGGCGCGAATGGCGCGGAAGGGGCCGAGGTCGGTGATCGCGAGGCCGTAGCGCCGGAGGATGCGCGCCGCCAGCCAGTTACCGAACCGCTGCTGCGGCGTCAGCGCGCCCGGTTCGACGGCGCCGCGCGCCCGCGAACCCATCACGAAATCCGCGTCGCCCGCGAGGACGGGTGCGAGGATGGCGTGCAGATCGCTCGGCACATCGCTGGCGTCACCGTCCAGCAGGACGATTACCGTCGCGCCGAGTCGCCGGGCAAGCGCGACACCCGCCGCGCAGGCCGCACCGTAGCCGCGCTCCGGTTCGGTGACGACGACCGCCCCCGCTTCCCAGGCGACAGTCCCGGTATCGTCCGTGCTGCCGTTGTCCACGACGATCACCTGGTCCAGAAGATCGTGCGGCAGGTTTTGCACCACCTGTCCGATGACCGCTTCTTCGTTGAGCGCGGGAATGACGGCAAAAACGCGTGGTTGCACGGGAGCACCCCCTGATCGGAACAGACCGTTCGACACCCTCAGGATGCACGCGGGACGTTACTCGCCGCTTGCCAACGTCTTACCGTATTCTTACGGTGTGAGACGGGGGCGAAAGACTGAAACAGTGCGCTTCTGTGTCCGTTCGTGGGTCTGATGCAACTCGCGTGCCGCGCCAAGGCGCGCGGGTAATGTGAAATGTGAAATGTGAAACAATCCGCGTCGCTCGCGCGTGTATGGAGAAGCAAGCACGCGAAACGCGTGTTTTCGGTGTTTCCGCATCACATTGGGGCAAGAAAGTAGGGGCGCAGCAGTGGGCGAACGAGAACGGGTACAACTCCTGCTCTGGCGGGCAGGATTCGGAGCGACGCCGACGCAGGTGGACGCCGCTACCGCTAAGGGCTATAACCAAGCCGTCGAGGATATTCTGAACTACCCCGACGAATCTGCGTCGCCACCGCCTATCCCCCCGTGGCCGGTCGCGCCCACTACATTCCTCGGCGCGGACGAGAAGGCGAGCTACACAAAATCCGCGATCGCTACGCAGCGCGAGCGGAACAATGCGCGCGCGAAGGGCAATCAGATGCTGCTCGCGTGGTGGGCGGACCGGCTCCGTACCAGCCCGACGCCGTTGCAGGAGAATCTCGCGCTCTTCTGGCACAACCATTTCGCCACATCGCTCGATAAGGTGGATCGGCCTGCATATATGTTGGGGCAGAACCAGTTGCTCCGTGCGCAGGGTGCGGGCAAGTTCGTTGACCTCCTGATCGCCGTCTCCAAGGACCCCGCGATGCTGATCTGGCTGGACAATCAAACGAACGTTAAGGGCCATCCGAACGAGAACTGGTCACGCGAGGTGATGGAACTGTTCACGCTCGGCATCGGCAACTACACCGAGCAGGACGTGCGCGAGGGCGCGCGAGCGAGCACGGGCTGGACGCTCGCGTACGACGGCAAAGTCGCCTTCAATCCGCAGCGGTTCGACGACGGCACGAAGACGATCCTCGGCCAAACCGGCAACTTCAACCTGGACGACTTTTCCCGCTTGCTCGCGAACAAGCCGCAGACGGCGAAGCGGACGGTGCAGAAACTGTTCGTCTGGTTCGTCGGCGACGACCCGACCGCTGCCGACCTCGCGCCGATGCTCGATGCATGGAATGCCACCGGTGGCGAAATCCGCGCCGTGCTCCGCGCGCTCTTTACGAGCGACGCCTTCACCGTCGAGCGGGCGACGAGCGCGCACGTCAAGAATCCGGCGGCGTGGACGGTCGGCATCCTGCGCGGCCTGACGGTGGACATCACGGGCGAGCAACTTGTCGGCATGATGGCGGCGCAGGACATGACGATTTTCCGCCCGCCAAATGTCAGCGGCTGGCCGAGCGGCCCGGCATGGATCAGCCCATCTAATCAGGTGAGTCGCTTTAACCTCGCCGGTGGCCTCGTCAGCAAGGCGGGCCTGCTTTCCGGCAAAGCGGACGACGCCTTCCTCGATGAGATCGCGGATCACCTCGGCGGTATCCCGATCGCCGACGATCTGCGCGGCAGACTCGTCGCCCTCGGTAGCGGCCCGGACGGCAAGCGCGTCATCACCCAGATACTCCTCGCCGGGCCGGGCTATCAAACACGATAGGGAGAAACCGGGGAGAGCCGCAAAGGCGCAAAGGACGCAGAGGAGGGAAAAGAGAATTGTGAGAGCGACAGACCGGATTATTTTTTCTTTCTCCGTGTTCTCTGCGCTCTCTGCGTCCTCTGCGGTTCTCCCCGGTTTCATCTTGTGTCTGTAAAGATGAAACTCTCCGCCATGCACTCGCGTGTAAGGATTGAAAACGCATGACGGCATCAGTGCGGTGGAAGTACGGTGATGCACTATGCCACGACGGGTTTTATATTAACTGGAGGCACCGATGGGTGATCGTGAACGCGTACAATTGCTGCTTTGGCGGGCCGGGATGGGCGCCACCCCCGCCCAGGTGGACGCGGCAACCGCGAAGGGCTACGCCACCGCAGTAGACGATATTCTCAACTATCCCGATGCACCGGCGAACGCGCCGGATCTACCGCCTTGGCCCGCCCAGCGCAAGGGACAACTGACCGGCGACGAGAAGACGCAACTGGCGAAAGAGATCAATCAGGCCAATCAACAGGGCATCAAAATGGCCGCCTCATGGTGGGCGAACATGATGCGCACGACGAACGCGCCGTTGCAGGAGAATCTGACGCTCTTTTGGCACAACCATTTCGCCACTGCGAATGACAAGGTCCGCCGCCCCGCCTATATGCTGGGGCAGAATCAGTTGTTCCGCGCGCAGGGCGCGGGCAAGTTCGTTGACCTCCTGATCGCTGTCTCCAAAGACCCCGCGATGCTCCACTGGCTCGATGGCGAGACCAATGTCAAGGGCCATCCGAACGAGAACTGGTCGCGCGAGGTGATGGAGCTCTTCACGCTCGGCATCGGCAACTACACCGAGCAGGACGTGCGCGAGGGCGCGCGAGCAAGCACCGGCTGGACGCTCGCGTACGATGGTCAGGTAAAGTTCGAGCCGAAACGGTTCGACGACGGCACGAAGACGATCCTCGGCCAGACCGGCGCCTTCAACCTGGACGACTTCTCGCGGATGCTTGCCGGCAAGCCGCAGACGGCGAAGTATGTCAGCAGCAAGCTCTTCCGCTGGATCGTCGGCGACGATGCGTCGGACGGCGACCTCGCGCCGATGCTCGATGCATGGAATGCCACCGGTGGCGAGATCCGCAGCGTCCTGCGCGCCCTGTTCACCAGCGATGCCTTCATGCCGGAACGCGCGGCCAACGCGCACATCAAGAACCCGGCAGCGTGGACGGTCGGTGCGGTGCGCGGGCTGGAAGCGGACATCACGGGCGAGCAAATTGACCAGATGTTGCAGATGCAGGGGATGCGACTCTTCTACCCGCCGAGTGTCGGCGGCTGGCCGAATGGCCCGGCATGGATCAGCCCCTCAAACCAGGTTTTGCGCTTCAACCTCGCGGGCGGCATGGTGATGAAGAGTGGCAGTCTTTCCGGCAAGGCGGATGACGCCTGGATCGGGGAACTGGCCGACCGGCTCGGTGGTATCCCGATTGCCGACGATGTCCGGGGCAAGTTGACCGCGCTGGGGAACATCCCCGATGGGCGGCGCGCCGTCGCACAGGTGATTCTCGCCGGGCCGGGTTTCCAGGCCCGCTAAAGGAGCAAACACAATGTCAGACCACGAACGCGAACCGTTTATGCCCTCCCGCCGCCAGTTTCTCAAGTATGGCGCGGGCAGCGCCCTTGGCATCGGCCTCGCCGCGAGCGGCATCCCACTGTTTCGGGGCTTCTCCAGCGACGTGAGCGCCGCGCCGCTCTACGTCCCGAACCTGACACCGGGCGCGGGCATCCCCGCCAATCCGGAGGATCGCACGCTCGTCGTCCTCCAACTCGCCGGTGGCAATGACGGCCTGAACACCGTTATCCCCTATAGGGACTCGACGTACCAGCAGTTGCGCCCGACGATTGGCCAGAAGATCACCGACGTGCTGCCGATCACCGACAGCCTCGCGCTCCATCCCGGCCTGAAATCGCTCGCCGATATGTACGGCAAGGGCACCCTCGCCGTCGTCGAGGGCGTCGAGTACCCGCACCCGAACTTCTCGCACTTCCGCTCGACCGACATCTGAATGACGGCGAACGATAACGATAAAGATGTCGGTACGCTCGGCTGGATCGGTCACGCGCTCGATCATCTCTCGAATCACCCTTCTCTTGTCGCCGCCTCCCTCGGTGTGACAACGCCCCGCGCCCTGATCGGTATGCAGCCAACGGACATCGCGCTTGGCGGCTCACTGAAGGACTTCGTCTACAAGCCAGTCGGCAAGATTGACCCCGGCGCAGTCTCGGCGATCTACGATTACATGAATAGCGTCACGTCGTCGGACAACAGTTACGCGAAACTGATCACTGCGAGCCACGGCATTGCGCAGGACGCGATGGCGGGCGTCGCGAAGATCGCGGTCGGCTATACACCAACAGTGAAGTATCCAATGACGCAACTTGGCGCGGGCTTGCAGACCGTCGCGCAGATGATTCATGGTGGCGTCGGTGCGCGAGTACTCTACCTCGCGACGGGCGGATTCGACACCCACTCCAACGAGCGCGAGACGCACGACCGACTGATGGGCTATCTTGGCGACGGCCTTGGCGCCTTCTGGCAGGACATCACGGCGCACGGTCACGCGGATAATGTCGCGTTGATGACCTTCTCCGAGTTCGGTCGCCGCCCGACCGA
>JALYXG010000622.1 GCA_030947205.1 Chloroflexota bacterium | reverse complement strand
AGCCAAGGACCTCGTTGAGGCCGCGCCGACCGCCGTCAAGGAGAACATTACCAAGGACGAAGCCGCCGCCGCGAAGACCAAGCTCGAAGGCGCTGGCGCGAAGGCCGACGTCAAGTAACGAAGGTCTGAGGACTGAATAAGATACGGGCGCACGGCTGTATGCCCGTATCTCTCCCCTCTCCATTGCTGACAAGCAATGAAGAGGGGGTCGGGGGGTGAGGCGTACCAATGCCTCACCCTCTTTTATTTCCCCTCTGTGTTCTCTGCGTCTCTACGTTCTCTGCGTTGATCCAGTTTTCGTTCCTATGCCGGGACGGGCATACGCGGCGGGAGTTGGATGACCTCGGTGCGCTTGGCGAGTTCGGCGGTGGCGGAGCGCGGATTGGCGATTGGTTCGTCCGCACCGAGATAGCCATCGCGGATGCGCAGGACCCGGCGCGTGTACGCCATGATGTCCGGTTCATGCGTGACGAACAGGATCGTCATGCCGAGTTGGGCATTCAGTTGCTGGAAAATCTCCATCACCTCGACGGACGAGCGCGAATCGGGGTTGCCCGTCGGCTCGTCCGCGAATAGACGCGCAGGAGGGCGGCGAGGCCAGCGGTGCGATAGGTCCGCCACCAGCGTTCGACGTGGCGCGGGCTGAAGCCGACGAGCGTCGCGACCTGGGTGGCGCCTGTCGCCTCGCCGCCCTTGAGGAGCCGGAGCATCTGCACGCGCGCGGCGGCGGGAGTGCCGCGCACCCGCGTCTCGTGTTCGCGCAGACTCGCCGCGCTCTCGGCGATGGCGGCGGGATAATCGATCCGACGCATGCTCCCCCTCCTACGATCTTCCGATCACCCTCCTCCGTCAAGTATACCGTGAAAGAGTATTACGCCCCGACTCCGGCGGCTACCTTGTCTTCCTTGTTCGGATCAGCACCGAGAAGCGGGTTGACCGGGCGATCGAGATCGCGCGGGATACCGGGATGCGAATAGTGATCGCGGCCAAGGTTGATCCCGAGGATCGGGACTACTACGCGTATGCCATCGCCCCGCTCATCGACGACCACACCACTATCGAGTTCATCGGCGAGGTGGACGAGCCGGGCAAGGACGAGGCACTGGGCGGGGGCGTACGTCCACCTCTTCCCGATCAACTGGCGGGAGCCGTTCCGGCTGAGGATGGTCGAGGCGGTGGGACGGATCGGCGACATTGACCGACGGGCCTGCCGGGCGCATGCAAAGGAACACTTCTCGGCGGCGGCAATGGCGGACGGCTACGAGCGCGTCTATCACGCGCTCCGTGGGCGTGACCGGCTGCGGGCCGTCACGTAGCTGTGGGACGGGAGGAAACTACTCGCCCACGCCAACGAGGATTCGCGCCCAACGTGCGAGCATTCCGCACAGTGATCTCGCGGCGGCGAGGGACATCTCGCCTGCGTCGGTGATGCATCTCCTCTATCTGTCACCAGCCCGCAGAGAACGGTCGTTTACAACGGTTCTTCAATCCAACCCTTCCCTGGTGGACATGACCACTCCTGAACCAACGAGGAAAAATTCGAATCGCAGTCGCGCATCACATTTCGACACGCATCTGCGTTATACTGTATGAAAGTTCATTTATGATCTTCGGGCAGATGATTTTGGCGGCAACGGCTGTGAAGGAGTCAATCAATGGGACGTATACGGCTTGTATGTAGCCTGGCACTTCTGGCAATATGCCTGTTTGTGGCGACCAACCCGGTCTTCGCTGCGGCGGGCGGCAACGGGAACGGAAACAACGGTAATGGCAAAGGCAATGGCGGTCCGGGAAATCCGGTGCTGCCGGAAGCGCCCGTGGCGATCATGCTCCTCGGTGCCGGGCTCGTAGTTGTCGTCATTGCATGTTTGGTCGTCACTCTGCGCCGCAATGGGCGCACGCCGGTCGCGGAGTAATCGGGGCACGGATGGCGACGATCTCTCATGTCGCGCGCCGACGGGCAGAAGGGCGTGCGCGGACCGCGCCCATCGGCATCGCATGGCGGCCACTGACGCTCATCGTGAGCGTGGTAGTCGCCTACTTCTTTTCGCTCTCGGGCTTGATCGGCGCGATGAAGTACGACACACCGCTCGCCTACCTCGGTCTCGTGCCGCCGATCGCCTTCGCGCTCGGCTGTTACCGGTACCGGCGCGCGGCCGCCGCGCCCAGGACGATCGGCCCGCTCGATGCAGCCGCTGGCGGCGCGCTGCTCATGCTCGCCACGCTGATGGCAGTTGGCCTACCCGTCGCGCTCGATGCGTATGCGTGGTCGAAGCGACTCGACCTCCTCTCAGTGCCGATCTTCGCGGCGGGCTTGGTTATCCTCCTCTACGGCACAAGCGCGCTCACATGGGCGTGGCCTGCGCTCGCGTATGGCTTCCTGATCTGGCCCGTGCCGTACGACTTCCTGCTTGGCCACCTGCTCAACCCACTGACGGATTGGACGGCCTGGGTCGTTGCGCGATTCGCCCACTTCCTGCCGCTTGGCGCGGCGATTGACCCGACGGACGGGACCGTCTTCACTATCGCCACGCCGTCCGGGGCGCAGGGGGTGAGCATCGGATCCGCTTGTTCGGGGTTCAACTCGTTGGTCGCCTGGATTTTGATCGGCATCGCTTTGTGCGTGATCGTGCGCGGGAAGGGGCGCGCGGCGGGTGGCTTCGCGACTGCGGGCAGGCTCGCACTCTGGCTGCTGCTCGGCACTGCCCTGACGCTCCTCAGCAATGTCGCGCGCATCCTCGCGCTTTTCGCTGTCGCGCACCGCTCGGGTCTCGACGCGACCTTCAGCATAGTCCACGCGGCGCTCGGCACGGCGCTCTTCGCGATCATCGTCGCGGCGCTGCTGCTGCTACTGTCCCGGTTCGGCCTGACGCTACCCGTCGTGACCCGTGCCGCCCCGCGCCCCGCGCCCGCCGCAGAAGAATCGCCCTTCCCGGTGCAGGCGGCCTTTCTCGCCTTCGGCGGCCTCATCCTCGCGGCAGGCGCGCTGATCGGCCTCGGCATCTTCCAAATGGTTATCGCCTTCATTCTGCTCTTCCTCCTCTGCCTGCTCTTCACGCGAGACTACTACCCCGACACGGCGCAGGCCGTGCCCCTATTATTGCAACTCCAACCGCCGCCGTCCGCGCCGGTTGGCCCACTACGGATGATCGGCGTGGCGGTCGGCGGTGTGGGGCTCGCGGTTGGCGCCTATGCCGCATCGCGCTATGCCGCGCTCCATACCGACGCGATCCAGTCGCTCGGCTGGCGGATCGGCGCGTGGCAGCAGGACATTCTCTCCGGGGCTGCCCGTTTCGTCGGGGCGGCGGCGCTACTCGGCGGAGCGTTGGTGGTCGCCGTGCTCATCGTGCGCGCGCCGCGCTTCAGTCCGGATGCGGAGAAACCCCTACGCCTGCGGCCGCTCACCGGCCCAGTCGGCGCGGGGCTGATTGCACTGATCGTCCTGACGGCGACCGGCACACTCGCGCTGGCGAATGTCACCGTCGCCTCATTCGGCGGCAACGCCACCGCGACGAGCGTCCCGGCGGGCGATTTCGACGCGCTAACGCCGGATGTGCCCGGACTCCAGCGAGCGTTTGTCGAATCGTACGACTGGCCGAAGCAGTTCCTCGGTGCGACCTCGACCTACAGCCGCTACAGCTACGACGCCGACGGCGCGCAGCCCTTCTGGTTCGATATCGTCACGACCGAGGATGCGGCGGCACTGGCATATCACAAGGTGCAGAACTGCTACGCTTTCCACGGCTACATTGACGAGGGTGAGCGAGAGATCGGCATCGGCAACGGCGTCACGGCGCAGATCGTCAACTACGTCAAGCCGGACGTGAACCAGACATGGAGCACCCTCTATTGGGAACAGCGCATCCAGCGGGACGGCAGACTGTTCTACCAGCGCGTCGTCATGCTTTACAGCCTGCAACTCGCACCCGGTGAGAGCGTCACCGGTTCGCGATTCCTCGCGAATAACGCCGTGATGCAATCGCACGCCACCCAGGTTCTCGGTGGCCTGATCGCGCCGCCCACCACGTAATCGGTCAGTTGAGTTGATCGCTGCCATTCAGCGGGCGGAGCGGCGCTATCTGGTAGTGCATGTGTATCGCTCCGTCCCAGGAGCCTGCCCATGTCCCTCCTGCACCAGGAACCTGTCTGTCCTCCCCTTGCAAGTGGAGGGATGCCGACCGGAGGACCGCTCGCCCGATTGTGGTTAGTGCCCGGACGGGGCGAGGCCCGCGCCCGGCTTTGGGAGCGTAACGGTGAAGGTCGTCCCTACTCCGCGAACACTCGCGAACGTGATCGTGCCGCCTTGCAACTCGACTAATCGCTTCGCGAGGGCCAGCTCAAGCCCCGTCCCGCCACTCTTTTCTTGTCCATCGGCAGTGACGGCGAATGCTTGGAAGACCGCTGACTGCTCCTCGGCGCGGATACCGACGCCCGAGTCCTCCACGTCTATCGCGACGTGCGTCGCGTCGAGGTCGCGCCCGCGCAATGTGACCATCCCGCCCGTCGGGGAGAAGCGCAGACTATTCATCCCGAGTTTCAAAATCACCTGGACCGTCCACCGCCCGTCTGCATATGCGACGAGATCGGTCTCGGGCGCAGGGACGACGACGTGCTGCCGACGTGCTGCCGCCAATATCTCCAGACTTTCGCGCGCCTCATCGATGAGATCGGCGACATCCAGCGTTTCCGGTCGGAGGCGCAGACCCCCGGCATCGAGGTGGGCGAGTGCGATCATGTCGTCGATCAGGCCGAGCATCTGCTGGCCTGCCGAGAGGATATCTCCGAACACCATACGCTGATCCGCCGGATCGGCGATTTCGCCCGCCGCCAACATTTCGCCGAAGCCGACGATGGAGGTCAGCGGCGTCCGCAGCCGATGGCTCATCGCCACCAGGAACAGATGCTTCTGCTGCACCGAACCGATCAGCACATCGTTCAGCAGTTGCATCTCCTCGACTTTGTCGAGCAGTTCCGCCTCCCGCTCCGACGATGCAGCGGACGCCGCCGCACGCATCACCGCAAGCACGAGGAGGCCATCATGGTCGGCCGTCGCGGGCAGCGGCGAGAGATCGAGATTCCATTGGGCATCGGGCGCGCTCACGCGGGCAAAACGCACCCCGTCCCGATGCGCCGCGCCGCCCGTCGCCTCTACATCGCGCAACATCGCCGCGAGCGCTGGTTCCGCCGCGAGCGGCAGCACGTCGGTTATCCGCGCGCCACGGACGACGAACTCACGGAATTCCGCAGCGAGGAAGGCGCGAAAAGCCGAGTTGACGGCATGAATCGTCGCGTCTGCGCGCGCGAACACCGCCACACCGACCGGTAGGCGTTCGAGCACTCCCGCGAGAGAATCGGCGTCCTCCCCCAGATTGGCCGCTGGGTCGGTCACGGTGGCCCCTGAGGGCCGCGTGTCTGCCGCGCCTTCGATACTTGACTCCTATCTATATTTCGTTTACAGTCATGTACGTTCCTCGTGTGTGCAGTATACGCCATGTTCCGAATAGATTGATAGGAAAGTATGACGCGCAAACCCTCGCTCGAAGCATCCATCGAGACGCCGGATAACTGGATCGGCGTCGCTCCCCCGGCGCTCTTCCGTAAACGGCTGCGACTGCTACGCGTCGCCATTGCGATCAATCTTTTTCTCGGCTTCAACTATCTCATCTGGCGCTATCTCTTTTCCATCAATGTCCACGCTCTCTGGTTCTCGATCCCGATGATCGTTGCCGAAACGTACAGCATTCTCGGCAACCTGCTCTTCTGCATCACGCTCTGGAAACCGACGCAGCGCCATCCGGTGCCGCTCTCGACGTTTATTCTCGCCTTTCGCCGCGTGCATGGCCGCCTGCCCGCCATCGGGGTATTTATCACCGTCTACAACGAACCCGTTGAACTCGTCCGCACGACCGCCGAGGCGGCGATGGCGATGCGCCACCCGCCGATGGTCCCGGTGACGGTGTATGTGCTCGACGACGGCGACAACGCGCGGATGGCGACGATGGCCTGGGAGGTCGGCTGCCAGTACATTACGCGCGGCGCGTCGTGGCAGGGCAAGGCGCGCCATGCGAAAGCCGGCAACCTGATCAACGCGCTGTGGCAGCAATCGGGCGAGGATTTCGTGCTGATCCTCGATGCCGACCAAGTCGTGCTGCCGAACTTCCTCGAAGAAAGCCTCGGCCACTTCGCCGATCCCGAGGTCGCGCTGGTGCAAACACCGCAGTATTTCGGCAATGTGCCGGAGAGCGACCCCTTTTGCTCGCGGGCGGAAATCTTCTACGGCCCGATCCAGCAAGGGAAGGACGGTTGGAACGCGGCCTTTTTCTGCGGCTCGAATGCGATCCTCCGGCGCGATGCGCTCCTGCACATGGGTATGGTGAACTTCGCCGAGGAAGTGGAGAAACACGGCATCGAATCGGCGCTGGACGGCGGCGAGGCGGTGCCGCTCCGCCCCTTCGCGACGATCAGCGTGACGGAAGATATGGCGACATGCCAACGACTGCACTCGCTCGGATGGAAGACCGTTTTCCATCCGAAAATCCTCGCTGTCGGCCTCGCGCCGGACGAGTGGCGATCCGCATTGCCGCAAAAACTGCGCTGGGCGCAAGGGACGCTGCAAGTGCTGCTCCGCGAGAACCCGCTCACCTATCGACCGCCGCGCGGCGCGATCACCGCGCAGGATTACCTGAATAGCATGTACCCGTCGCTCGGCCTCACGCCGCGCAAGATCGGCATGACGATCGGCCAGCGCCTGAATTATATGATGACGATGTGGTCCTATCTCGCCGGGCCATTCGCCGTCATCTACCTCACCGCGCCCCTCATCTATCTCTTCACCGGCACGCCGCCGGTAATCTCGTACACCGTGCCCTATTTCCTACGGCTGATCCCCTTCCTGATCGTCAATCGCATCGTCTTCGTCATCGTCGCGCAGAATATCAAGACGTTTCGGGGCGAGCAGCACAACATCGCCCTCTTCCCGGTATGGATTCTCGCCCTGACTACTGCGGTGAATAACGTCTTGTTCGGGGCGAAACTCGGCTTCATGGTGACGCCGAAGGAGAGCACAAACCACAAGCGCAACATCGCCGACCTCTGGACCGTCTGGCAGCAATGCGCGGTGATCATCGCGACGTTGATTGCCGTCGCCTGGGGCATCATCATGGTGCTCAGTGGCGACAATCGCCGGTTCGGCATCCTTATCAACTGCTTCTGGGCGCTCTACAACGTCCTCCTGTTAAGCGCCGCGCCCTTCGCCGCCTTGTGGCAGCCCTCCGACAAAGCGCAGTCCGCGAGCCAACCCCACAACGTTGAAACGGTGCGGGCGCTGCGCGGCCTACCGTCGGCACGGTAATCTGGCATCGGCAGCCGGGATGGGCAGGATGCAGGCTGCGCTGCCATCGCGGGCACCTGGAGTTGCGTGAGTTTGGTGGACACCCGATGCTTTGGCGATAGCTGAAGGAGGTGTCCCGATGCCCCGTACCAATCCCCCCTACCCGCCCGCCTTCCGGGCAGAGGCCGTTCGGCTCGTTCTGAGTGGCGGCAAATGCATCCCCATCATTGCCAACGGGCGCCCCCTGGGCAGCATCGGCGTCTCGGATCAGGCCTTGCGCGGCTGGGTGAAGCAGGCCGCGATCGACGGCGGTGAGCGCGACGGCCTAACGACCCAAGAACGCGAGGAGTTGCGCGGGAGCCCTCCGGGCAGCATGCGGCGCGAGAACCGCATCCTCGAAGAGGAACGGGACATCCTGAAAAAAGCCGCAGCCTTCTTCGCCTCGGCGTCATCGCCGCCCCGTAGGCCCGCCGCCCGCGCGGTGCCCGACCGGTGCGCGGGGCCATGTTCGTCTGCGCGCCACTCTCGCCCGTGAGCGCCGGACGGCCCCGCCGCAGCGGCCGCGACGATGCGTCGACGGAGCTCCCCGCTCTATGCGTTCATCCGCACGGCCTCGCAATCGGCTCAATCACAACGCAAACCGCTCTAAGTGATCAGTTTCTCTCTCAATCGGGGGAGCAGTTCCGTGATCGGCACGCGTTCCTGGGCCATGCTGT
This sequence comes from Chloroflexota bacterium, assembly GCA_030947205.1. GTDB lineage: Bacteria > Chloroflexota > Chloroflexia > Thermomicrobiales > JALYUS01 > JALYUS01. The sequence continues at coordinate 642 of JALYXG010000622.1, read as the reverse complement.
CGCGCTCGCGGATGGTGACGGCGCGGTCTTCGATGCTGTCGAAGTCCACGGTGACGCACAGGGGCGTGCCGATCTCGTCCTGCCGCCGGTAGCGCCGCCCAATCGCCTGTGTGTCGTCGTACTGGATCATCATGTGCGGGCGGAGCGACGCCGCGACCTCGCGCGCCAGATCGCCGAGCGGTTCCTTCTTCGACAGGGGCAGCACGGCGACCTTGATCGGTGCGATCGTCGGGTGCAGCCGCAGGACGACGCGCGTGTCCGCCTTGCCGTTCACGTCCACCGTCTGCTCCTCGTCGTAGGCGTCGAGCAGGAAGACGAGCACCGCCCGCCCAACACCGACCGCCGGTTCGATGACGTACGGCAGGTAGCGCTCCTTCTTCTCCTCATCGAAAACGGTCATGTCACGCCCACTCGCCTCCTGATGGCGCGCGAGATCGTAATCGCCGCGACTAGCGACGCCCTCCAACTCCGCCCAGCCGAGGCCGCCGGGCCAGAGATATTCGATCTCCTTGGTCCCCCGCGAATAATGCGCGAGGTCCTCCGGCGGCAGATCGCGGATGCGGATATTCTCGTCACGGACGCCGAGATTCTTGAACCAGTTGATGCGCTGATCGCCCCAATACTGGTGCCACTCGCGCTCGG
>JALYXG010000597.1 GCA_030947205.1 Chloroflexota bacterium | reverse complement strand
GCGCGTCGTGTGGTGGCCAGCCGGGCGCCAGCGGCACGCGTACCTCGACGCACGCCGCCGGAGCGATCCACCCCTGCGCCTCCAACTCGCGCCACGGTCGGCTGAAGAGCACCGGCCCGACGAGCGCAAAAACATCCGTTTCGCGGCCATCCTCGCGCACAAGCGTCGCGGTCAACCCCAGTCGGCGTCGCGACTGCATCGCCGCGCTCGCGCTCAGGCGGAAGCCATCGGCGGGGAGCATATGCGCCTCGTCGTAGATCACCAGTCCCCAGTCCGCGTCGGCGAACGTGCCGAGATGGCGGGGTATCTCCGCGCCGCGTCCGCGCACCGTGAGCGCCTGATAGGTGGCAATCGTAATCGGGTACAGACGCCGCGCGCCCCCGTCGAACACACCGACCGCATCGGGCGGCAGATCGGTCCAGAGGCGGAAGGCGCGTGCCCATTGCGCGGCATTCGTGCGCCCCGGACATAGGACGAGCGTGCGCGCCTGGAATCGTGCCGCCGCCGCGATCCCGACCAGCGTCTTCCCCGCACCGCACGGGAGCAGCATGACACCGCCACCCGCCGATCCGGCGAGCGCGGCGACCGACTCCCGCTGGTACGGGCGCAGGCCGGGCGCGTCCGGGCGCAGCGCAAAGGGCACATGCGCGCCTTCGACAACGCTCAGTTCATCCCGCACCGGATAGCCGAGCGCGGCAAACGCTAATTTGAACCGACCACGCTCCTCCGGCGGAATGATGACCACACCCCGCCCGTCTGCGCCACGCACGACCGGGGAGAACGTCAGGCCGGACCGCGCGCAGAGCGCGCCGAGCAGCGCGGGATCGTCACTCGTCAGGGCGATCCCGTCATTGATGTGGCGCAAGCGCACCGCGTTCGCACGCGTGAACGTGTCGTGGACGAACGCCGCCGTATTGGCGTTGATGGGCGAGTCTGTGAGATCGCGCAACGATGCAAGGACGGCGGGGGCATCAAAACCCGTTGTTGCGGCATTCCAGAGCGACAATGGCGTGAGGCGGTAGGTCGCGAACCCGCTGCCCAGGCGCACCAACTCGGCGAATGGCCGGAGGGTATCGCGGACGGTCGGCCAGCGCGGATCATCGGTGCGGACGAGCAAACGATGATCGCGCTGGAGGGCGGCGAGCGGCGCACCCGCGTGCGTCAACCGGCCGCCTCGCTCATTTCCGGTGCGAGCGGCAGGGGCTGACGCGGCCAGACGGGTTGCATGATATCCCATTGATCGGGCGTGGCGGCGATCATTTTTTCCAGTTCGCGCGCTACCGCCTGTGTATCGGCAGCGCGGCGCTCTTCGGGCGTCCCGACCACCTCCGGCAGCCGCATCGCGGGCACGGCGACTGCCACGGAGTGCGTATTACCGACGCGATACGAATAGGCGGGCACCAACGCCGCACCTGTCCGCCGCGCGATCAGGCTGGGGCCAGCGGGGAGCATCGCCCGCGCACCGAAAAACGTCACTTCCTCGCTACTCGTGCCGACATTGCGGTCGGCGAGCATCATCACGACTTTGCCGTCCCGCAACGCGCGGAGGAGATGGCGCACATCCTCGGGGCCGGTGGTGAGCAACTGGACGCCCTGATTCGCTCGTAGACGAAAAAAATACTCGTGCAGTCGCGGGTCGCGGATATGCTCGACAACGGCGACTGTTGGATAGCCGAGGCTGCTGACATAGGCCGGTACGAGATTGTAGCTGCCGAGATGCGGGGCGACGATGATGACGCCTTTACCGCGCGCATACGCCGCCGCGAGGTGTTCAAGCCCCTGACCATCGAAATACGCGAGCAGATCCGCCTTCGACAGCGACGGCATCCGGAACAGTTCGTAGTAGTTCTTCGCCACCGAAATGGACGCGCGGCGGGCGCTCATCCCGACATGCCGACGCGAGGCGCGCGGCAACACGCGGCGTTGGTTGGCGATCAGCGTCCGCCGTAGGCCGGGGCAAAAGATGAACAGACCCACACCGCTCACCCGCGCCATGGCATAGCCGGCCCGCTTGGGCAACCATGACGCGAGCCACTCACAAAACAGATAATAGCGGTACAGCACCCTTCCGTCCGCCTTCCTTCGCGACACTCCCCACGCATCGCTCCCCACCGCTATTGTAACGA
>JALYXG010000556.1 GCA_030947205.1 Chloroflexota bacterium | reverse complement strand
CCGCTTGCAAACAAAAACAGCGTGGCAAGCGCCCGCTGTTTCCCCGGTCTCCGTCGTGTGAGTCGCGCTCAGGCCAACTCCCCACCCGGCCAACCGGGGGTGGTAGTCGTCGTCGTTGTGATAATCGTCGTGCTCACCATCGTGCGACTCCCGTGCGCCAGCCCGCACGATGGTACAAGCGGAAGCGGGTATCGTCAAGTGGCGCGGAAACCTTATTCCTATGCCAGCACCGGCATGTGGATGGCGGCGTGGACGGGGCCGATGCCGTCCGCGATTTGGCGGAGAACCTCGGGCAGGATCGCCTGCGGGCCATCGCAGAGCGCCTGCGCCGGATCGTGGTGAATCTCGACGATCAAGCCGTCCGCACCGGCGGCGATGGCCGCGAGTGACATCGGCGCGACGAGCGCACGGCGTCCCGTGCCGTGCGACGGGTCCACGATTACCGGTAAGTGCGTCAACTCTTTCAGTAATGGCACGGCGGTCAGATCGAGCGTGAAGCGGACAATCGGGTCGAAGCCTCGGATGCCCCGCTCGCATAGAACGACATCCTCGTTCCCTTCCGCCAGCACGTATTCCGCGCTCATCAGCCATTCCTCGATCGTCGCGGAGAAGCCGCGTTTCAGGAGCACGGGCCGACCGCTCCGCCCCGCCCGCCGCAACAAGGGGAAGTTCGACATGTTGCGCGAGCCGATTTGAAGCATATCGGCGTACTGGGCGACGACCTCCACCTGCTCCGGCTCCATCACTTCGGTGACGACGGGTAGGCCGGTCTCCTCGCGGGCAAGGGCGAGCAGTTCTAACCCCTCGACACCGAGGCCCTGGAAGGAGTACGGCGACGTGCGCGGCTTGTACGCGCCGCCCCGGAGCATTACCGCGCCTGCTTCTTTCGCCGCCCACGCAGTCTTCAAAAGCGCCTCGCGCCCCTCGACGACGCATGGCCCGGCCATCAGCACCGGTGTTGCGCCGCCGATCTCGACACTGCCGATGCGGACGATGGTGCGTTCCGGGTGGAACTCGCGCGAGGCGAGTTTGTACGGCTTCGAGATGCGGATGACCATCTCGACTCCCGGCATCCCCTGCACGCGGTCGAGCAAATCCTGCGACGGCGCGCCGCCGAGCACGCCGATCACGTTCCGCTCCGTCCCCTCGATCACCCGGTGGCCGTGTCCCGCCGCCGTGATCGCGCCCAGCACCCGCTCCAGCGCTCCCTTGTCGGTCCCCGTCAGCATTTGTACGATCATTGGTCCTTCTCCTCGCTCTTGCGCCGCTCCCGCTATCGCACACGCCACCATCTGATTTCGCCCCTGAACGATCCCCGCTACACCTGCACGCACAAAAAAACAGCGGGCCGAATATGCCGCTGCGTCCGCCGGTGCTGTCATCTGGTTCGGGGCAGGTTCGCTAGGTCAGCGCCTTCACCCCGGCCGACAACACCGGCGGGGTAAAATAAAACGCATAAAACCAGTCGGGGCGAACCATCTGCTTCATCACGCCACGCACCGTAACAGAAGTACCGGGGAAAGTCAATCTCGAAAGTGTCTCATCCTTCACCCGGCTTCAAGAAATCGGGGGTGGCCCAAGCGGGGTTGGGGTAGGTGTAGAAGCCACGGCCCGTTTTCATGCCGAGGTCGCCGCGCGCGACGCGGTCGGTGAGGATGGGGGGCGGCTGGTCGGATGGGTCGTTGCTTTCGGAGGCGTAATGCTCCTCGATGTCCTTGACGACATCGAGGCCGATCTCGTCCATCTTGCCGAACGGCCCCATCGGCGTGTGGTACATCGTCATCCACGCGCGGTCTACATCTTCGAACGACGCGACACCGCTGTCCACGACGCGCAGCGTCTCCTTCTTGATCGCACGCCAGACGCGGTTGAAGATGAAGCCCGTGCTTTCTTTCTGGACATGGAGCGGCAGCAAATCAATCCGGCGGGCGTAGGCGGTCAGGGCGTCAATCGTCTCGGTGTCGGTCTTCGTCCCCCGGCCGATCTCGACCATCGGGATTTCCCAGATCGGGTTGTAATAATGGAGGTTGGCGACCTTCTCCGGGCGGGCCGTCGCGTCCTCCAGATAACTGACGCGGATGGACGAACTGTTGGTCGCGATGA
>JALYXG010000541.1 GCA_030947205.1 Chloroflexota bacterium | reverse complement strand
AACTGGAGAATGTCGGGACGGCGACGCTTTCCGCGCTGCTGATGCGGCGGGGGGTGCGGTCCGTCTTTATGACGGGGGTGCTGCCGCTCAACCCGCACAAGCATATGGTCGGCCGGGCATTCACGCTGCGCTACATCCCCGCGCGGGAGGATATGCCCGGCGGCGAGGGGCTGGACGATCTGACGAATCTCCAGCGCCAGGGCGTCGAGACGGTCGGGCCGGGCGAGGTCTTCGTCATTGACGCGCGCGGCAACACGAACGCCGGCAGCCTCGGCGACATCCTCGCCGCCCGCATCTTCAAGCGCGGCGCGACGGGCATCGTCACCGATGGCGCATTCCGCGACACGCCGAGCATCCGCGACCTCGGCCTGCCGATCTACGCGCGCGGGATGCACGCCGCCGTCAACACAACGCAGCACTTCGCGGCGGACATCCAGACGCCGATTGCCTGCGGTGGCGTGATGGTCTGCCCCGGCGATGTGCTCGTCGGCGACGGCGAGGGTGTGATCGTCGTGCCGCAGGCGATGGCGGCGGAAGTCGCGGCGGAAGCGGCGGAATACGAGCCGAAGGAGATCTTCATCCGCGAACTGATTGATAGCGGCCGCAGCATCAAGGGCGTCTACCCGCCCGATGCGGAAACCCTCGCGGCGTACGAGCAATGGAAACTGAGGCAGTAGGAGGCGGGACAGGTTCGGGCGCGGCGCAAAAGTGAAGGCGTAGACGGCACACCCCCATGTGCGGCATACTCGGCGATACGCGGCATCGGTTGCTGCCCCGACCGGCATCCGGTGGGTAGTCTGTCCCGTTCGCTGCGTCGGAGAAGAGGCCCTGTGCACGCCCCACAAACGTCTGATGACGCGGAGACGCGCGTCACATCCTATACGCACGACAGCAATCTCGCTTGGGTCGTCGTCGCCTTGGAGGAACATCGCGACGCAATCCTGGCGCGCTGGCTCGACGCCGCTACGTCGCAACCGTTCCACCAGGGCCACCGGGAACATGCTGTCGCTGACCACATCCCTGCACTCTTCGACGCGCTGATTGCGCTATTGGCACGCAGCGCACCGAGCGCGCGCAATCCCGCCGCACCCCTCAACGATCCGGCAATCCTCGCGGCGGCACGCGGCCATGCCTTAGTACGTGTCGAGCAGGGGCTCGCTCCCGTTGATGTCCTCACCGAGTTCCGGTTGCTCCGCCAGGAATTGTGGCACGCGCTGCGCCTCGCCATCCCCGACAGCGCGCCATCGAGCGACGTGGTCGGCGCCGAACTGTTAATTAACGACGCGCTCGACGGCGCCAGCGCGCTCGCCCTGGCCGCGCTGACCGAGCGGATCGAGCAGGTACGGGAGGAGTTTTTGGCGACAATCGTGCACGACCTGCGCCAACCGCTCACCAAAATCCGGGGCTACGCCCAGCTCGCGGGCCGCAATCTCGACCGACCTGCACAAGACCTGACGCGCGTCAGTAGCGGGTTGACCCGGATCGTCGCGGCGACAGATGAGATGCAGGCGCTCCTCACCACGCTGGTTGACGCCTCGCGGACCGCGCTGGGAGCGCTGGTCCTCCATCCGGCGCGCACCGACCTCGCCGAACTGCTCCGCGAGACGGTCGCGCAGTTGCTCACCGACGATACGGAACGCGTGGCAATCCACATCCAGCCCGGCCTCGACACTACGGGATGGTGGGATCGGGATCGGCTCGGCCAGGTGCTGACCAACCTGCTGGCAAATGCCGAGAAATATTCCCCGCCGGGCGCACCCATCGCTGTGACGGTGGACGGGGACGCCGCATCGGTACGCATGAGCCTGCAGGACGAGGGAATCGGCATTGCCACCGATGATCTGCCCCAGCTCTTCGACCGGTATTTCCGTGCTCACAGTGCGACGGAGCAAGGGATCGAGGGGCTGGGGCTCGGATTGTATCTCTGCCGTGGGATCATCACGGCGCATGGCGGGCAGATCGAGGCGGCGTCGGCCGGTCCCGGTCAGGGCACGACGATCCGTTTCATCCTGCCCCGACACCCGGAGCACGGCACAGCGGGCTGACGGGCCGCCCGCTCATTTGCCACCCGTCCTCCCTGCATCGGAGCGCTTTGTCGCCGCGCTACGCGAAGAAGTCGCGGTCTTCTTCAGAGAGATACCGCGTCGCCGCCTCGATATTGAAGTCTACGCCCATGCCGGGGCGGTCCCAGACGTCAATGAAACTTTCCTTGACAATGGGCGTCGGCAGCCCCTCGACGATGTCGTACCACCAGTCCGGCTTGCCGGTCGGATACTCGAAGGCGATGTAGTTGTCGGGCAAGGTGGCGCAGACCTGGACGAGGGCGGCGAGGCCGAGCAGCCCGTCGCCGGTGCCGTGCGGCGCGATCAGGATGCCGTGCAGGTCGGCGTATTCCGCGACCCACTTCAGTTCGGCGATGCCGCCGACATCGCACGGGTCCGGCCCGATGATGCTGACGGCATGCCCCTCGATCAATTCCTTGAAGTTCTGCCGCAGATAAATCTGCTCGCCCGTGTGGATTGGCGTTGAGGTGCTGCGCGTCACGTCGCGGTAGACATCCGCCGAGACGTATGGGACGTAATCGCCGGTAATCAGGTCTTCGAGCCACATGATATTGAGCGGTTCCAACGCCTTCGCCAGCCGGATCGCGTCGGGTACCATCCAGCCGGGGCCGCAATCGAGCGCCAGGCCGATCTCGTCGCCCAGCACTTCCTTCATCGCCTCGACGCAGGCGATGGTGTGCTTCAGGCCGCGCTCCGTGAGCAACCCCCGGTTCCGCGCCCCGTGCGAGGTGCCGTGCTGCATGTCGCCGTACGAGAAGCCGGGAATCTCGCGATGCATCGGGCTGTGGAAGCCGACACCCTGCTTGATGATCGAGAAGCCCTCCGGGGAGGCCTTCATTTTCTTCATATTCTCGGCGTAGTCTTCCGGGTTGTAGCCCGTCATCGGGAAGCGGATCGCGCCATTATATACGCGCACTCGGTCGCGAACCTTGCCGCCAAGTAGTTTGTAGACGGGCACGCCTGCCGCCTTACCGGCGATGTCCCAGCAGGCCATCTCGATCGCGCTCACCGCGCTCCCCCACGGCTTGAATGCCCCGCGGTGGCGGATTTTGAGCATCACGCGCTCCACGTCCGTCGGGTCTTCGCCGAGGATGTACTGCTTGTAGGTGAGTACGGCGGGCTTGAGGTACGGCTTGTAGGATTCGATCTCCCCGTAGCCGCTGATCCCTTCGTCCGTGACGACGCGAACGATCGGATTGTCGCCGATGATGGCGCACTTCAGGTCGGTGATCTTCATCGCACAGTGCTCCGTCTCTTGATGTACGCTGCGCCGCCAATCGCGGCCGGTGCGGGCAAGGAATGCCACAATCCCGGCAGCGTAGGCGAGGTTCCTGATACGGTCAAGGAAGTGGTGAAGTGATTACTGGTGGGAGCAGGCTTTCCAGCCTGCTCCCACCACCAAAACTCGGTGCGACCGATCTACACGCTTCCGACAGATTCCTCTCGCGCGGCGAGTTCGGCGGCGATGCGCTGCGGCAGTTCACCCATCCGGTGCGCGAGTTTCGACAGGCTCCATTCGGGCTGCGTGGCGATCGAGGTGCGGATCGTGTCATCGAAGGGCGCGAGCCAGCGGTCGTCCAGGTAGCCGGGGCCGAAGTAGCTGCCGAGGATCGCACCCGCTGTCGCGCCGTAGCTGTCGGCGTCGTTGCCCTGGCTCACCTGCTTGCAGATGCCGTCCCCGACGCTTTCGGCGAAGCGGAGCGTGTTGATCAGCGTGCCGACCTCCTGGTAGACCTGGCAGTGGCTGAACTGTTCGTACTTGCCGTGGATGCGCGCGTAGCCGTCCAGCCAATCCGTCGCATCGTGGACCATCGTCAGCGAATCGGCGACGATGCGGTAGAAGCGGCTGCGGGTCGGCACGAATTGCAGCGCCACCGCGAAGATGTCCAGCGGGTCCGTGACCACCGGCGCGACGGCGATGGCGGCGGCGGTGAACATCGTCGAATAGATGCCAGTGCGCCGGTGCGTCCAACTGGCGTCGCGGTAGGCGAGTGCGGCGGCGAGTGCGGGGCGACCGACGCAGGCGTAGCCGTAGGCGTCGGCGCGGATCATTGCGCCGCACTGCTCGTCCTGCGGGTTGAGGATGCTCACCCAGTCGTCCAGCGCGTCCGGGTCGCCGCCGGGCAGCGTGTTGATCCCCGCCGTCAGGAGCAGCGTCCGCTCCGGGCCGAAGGTCTGCGCAATCGGCAGGTGGCGTAGCCAAAGGTCACGGATGTCTGACTGCGCGAAGCCAAGGCCGTGCTGTTCCAGCAGCATCATGCCGAGGATGGTGTAGTTGATGTCGTCGTCCGGCGCGACCGCGTCAATCCGCTCGCGCGCCGACTCGACCCACGAGCGATGCCGTCGGCCAAGGGCAAGTAGCGTGCGCTCCGCGATGTAGTCGTCGAGTGGCCAGGCATCGGTGCGCAGTAGGGCGTCGCGCAATTCATCGAGCGTCGGGTTGACCTCGATCGGCTTGCCGAGCATGCAACCGCAGACCGAGGCGAGAAAGCCCACCTCGACGCGCCGCGCGCTTTCGTCGGGGCTGATCGCGCCGATTGCGCCGAGCGGGCGGGCAGGGTCGCAGGCATTCCAGATGTCGTCGAGGTTGTTCGGCTCGTCGAACGGCCAGTCAACCTCCTTCGGCAAGTCCACAAGGGAGCGGGCGAAGGTGGCGAGCGCATCGTAGCTGTCCGGCAGGCTCGCGAGCGTCTCTGCCAGACCGATAATGATATGCCCCTGCTCTTGCTTATTGTCGAGCACCGTCATGAGTTGGTCCCGGAGCGATTGGTAGGTTGGCAGCAGCATCCGTCCCCCTTGATAGCGCGAATCTCTACTCATGGTAGCGGAAACCGCGCAACAATGTGACGGTCATAATGGCCGGAAGTTCAGAATTGGTCGCCAGGGCGTCTCATCACTTTTGTGGTCGTCCCCGATTCCCCAATGTTACTCGGCGCCGACCCGCCGGGCGCCGACCGAGAGTGGGCCGCGCATCGCGGCGACGATAGTGTTGCGGGCAGTAAAGTGACCAACGACGTGCTCATCGAGCAGCATCGCAGCGAGCGCTGCGACGGCGGCGGCCTGCTTTGGCTGGCGCAGAAGGGCGTGCGCGGCCAGCCGAGGGCGGCGATCCCACTCGTCGGCGATCGCCACACCGCGCTCGGTCAGCAGCTGCGTGAAACGATCAACCGTCTTCCGGTCAGGGTCGGACTCCGGGGAGACGCGCCGCCCGGTGCGCTGCGTCTCCGCCGCCGTGCCCGCCCAAAGGAGCGTCAGCACCTGCAGGAGCCGCTCGGGCTGACCGGGCGGGAAGGCGCATTTGAAAAGGTCAATCTGCAATGGCCCGGTAATCGCCGATTCGGATTCGGCATCCGGGTAAAGCGTCAGCATGCCGAAACGGCAGCCGAATGAGGCGGCGGCTACCGCATGCCCCGCCTCGTGATACGCGGCTCGCTCCAATTGTACACCAAGCCGCCGGTCCACCATTTCCGCCATCATTCGCTCCTTGGCGTCCGTGAAAGTCCGCCGGAAAGGTCGCGTGAGGGCAGGGAGGGAAAGAAAGCGACGCAAAGTTTCCGATTAAGCGATTATTCACGCATCTTCTGTGCCACGCCATCCCCGCGCATCCGTCCGCGCATCTGCTAGGATGCGCTGCTAGGATGCAAACGAAAACCAACGATCACGGGACACCGTATAGTGGGAGAGGGAACGAGCGATGCATGTGAACGACGCGCTCGGCAACGGAGCGATTGACATCCTGATCGTCGGCGGCGGCACATCCGGCGTGGCGCTCGCCGGGATCATCGCGCGGGACACGGATCGCACGGTCGTGCTGCTGGAAGCGGGGCCGGATTACGGGCCACTTTCATCCGGTCGCTGGCCAGCCGGGCTGCTCGACGCGCGCCGCCTCCCGCGTACCCACGACTGGGGCTACAGTGGTCTCGCGCACCCGACGCACGCGAATGTCACCGCCTTCGATCGGGCGCGGGTACTTGGCGGCTCCTCGGCGCACAATGGCTGCGTCGCCCTGCTCGGCCACCGCCGCGACTATGACCGCTGGGCGGAACTCGGCAATAGCGGCTGGGGCTGGGAGAATGTCGCGCCCGCCTTCGAGCGCGCGAAGCGAGGGCTGCGCGTCCGGCAGGTGGATAACCGCGAACTGACGCCATTCCACGCCGCCTTTATCGAGGGTGCGACACGGATCGGCATCCCGCAGGTCGCGGATTTGAACAACCCCGATGAACTGCAAGGTGTGGCGGCTTCCCCCGTTAACATCGCCGACGGCATCCGTTGGAACTCCTCGCTCGGCTATCTTGACCCGGTGCGCGACCGCCCGAACCTGCGCATCGTCGGCGATGCGCTCGTGGATTACGTCGAGATCGCGAATAGGCGGGCCGTCGCGGTGCAGGCGGTGATCGGCGGCGCGCGAGTGCGCATCTCCGCCGCGCGGATCGTCCTCGCGGCGGGCGCGTACGGATCGCCCACCATCCTCCTGCGCTCCGGCATCGGCCCGGCGGACGACCTGCGCGCGCTCGGTATCACACCCGTCCACGCCTTGCCCGGTGTCGGCAAGGGGTTGATGGATCATCCGACCGTCACGGTACATTTCGCGGGGACGGACCGCCTGCACCGAGAGATGGACGACTTCGAGGCGCGGCAATGGCGACCGGACGAGCAATCGCTCGCCAAGGCGCGCAGTCGCCGCTGCACGGAGGCGTTCGACTTGCACCTGTATTCGGTCGCGTCGCACCCGCGCGGTGGCGATGACTGGCTCTATCAGATTTACGTCAGTTCCGTCCTGCCGCGCTCGGCGGGTTCGGTGAAACTCGCCTCGACCGACCCCGAAGCCGCGCCGCTGATTGACCACGGCTATCTGTCGGACGTGGACGGCGAAGACCGCGCCGTGCTCGCGGACGGCATCGAACTGGCGCGCGGGATCGGCGCGGCTGCTGGCGTCGCGCCATTGTACGGCGACGAGACCCTGCCCGGCCCCGGCCACGCGACGCGCGACGATCTGGACCGTTTCATCGAGCGGTCGGTGGGTATTTATTACCACCCGGCGAGCACCTGCAAGATGGGACCGTCCGGCGACCCGCTTGCCGTCGTGGACCCGACGGGGAGCGTGCATGGCCTCGACGGTTTGTACGTCTGCGACGCCTCGATCTTCCCAACATTGATGCGCGCGAATACCAACCTGCCCGCCGCGATGGTCGCCGAGCGCCT
>JALYXG010000538.1 GCA_030947205.1 Chloroflexota bacterium | reverse complement strand
AGTGCCCGCCGCTCATCGGGATATTCGACGGTCAGGTCCTTCCTGAACAGGCGCTTAAAGGTGACGCCGAAGCCTTTGATCTCATCCAACATGGGCATTCGCGACACTCCTTTGCTGAGAAATGGGGCCACGGGCTACAGGCGATCTATGACTACCTTCACCGTCGCCGTGACTAGGATATTCGCCAACGTCAAAGGGAGCAACACTTTCCAGGCGATGCCCATCAACTGATCGTAGCGGAAGCGCGGCAGCGTGGCCCGCAACCAGATATAAACGAACATGAAGAGCAGCATCTTGATGAAGAGCCAGATTGGGCCGGGCAGGATCGGGCCGTCCCAACCACCGAGGAAGACTGTCGCCGCGACGCCGGAAACGACGAGCATGTTGATGTACTCGCCGAGAAAGAACATCGAGAAGCGGAAGCCCGAATATTCCGTATGAAATCCGGCGACGAGTTCGTTCTCCGCTTCCGGCAAGTCGAATGGCGCGCGGTTCGTTTCCGCGATGGCCGAGATGAGATAAAGGATGAAACCGACCGGCTGGAGGACGATCAACCAGACATGATCGCGCTGCCAGTTTACAATCGAGAGCAGGCTGAGCGAACCGGTCAGCAGCATCACACCGACCAGCGCCAGGCCGAGCGTCAGTTCATACGAAATCACTTGCGCCGCAGACCGCAACCCGCCGAGTAGCGAGTAGCGGTTCGCGGAGGCATAGCCGCCGAGGATGATGCCGTACACGCCGATGCCGCCGAGCGCGAGAATCATCAGCAAGCCGACATTGAGGTCGGTCAGGAACAGGTTGACGTGCTTCGAGGTGAACGGGACATACGCCTTGCCACCGAGCGGGATAATCATGAATGCGGTGAGCGCGGTGACGAACACGACGACAGGCGCGAAGAAGAAGACCCAGCGATCCGCGCCGCTCGGGATGATGTCCTCCTTGAAAAGCAGCTTCAGGCCATCGGCCGCCGGTTGCAGCAGGCCGCGCGGGCCGGTACGCGTCGGGCCGAGCCGGTCCTGCATGAAGGCGATCACCTTGCGCTCGTAATAGGTCATGTACGCCATCATCGTCAGCGCGATGAAAAGGAGTACGACGACGGTAATCGAGGTGAGCCAGCCCGGCTGACTGCTGAGAACGTTAACCTCCGCAAACGTCATCTCTTAGTCGCCTCCCGCCGCGACCATCTCCGGCCGCGCTTGCGCTACTGGTAGCACCTCGACTGCGCATACTTTCAGTTCGCCGATCCGCCACGGCCGGTCCAATGACGGCGTCACCGATACGTTCTTCGTGATCTCCTCGACATCGAAATCGAGATGGACGAGCCCGCGCTGCGTCTTCTCGCTAATCAGCGCCGTCACGCGCATATCTCCATAGGCGGAAACCACGCGAACCGTATCGCCCGTGACGATGCCACGGCGGCGCGCGTCCTCCGGGTGTATCACGAGGTCGCTGAGCGGGTGAATCCGCGACAGGTCCACAGACGGCACGTTTTCCGTCAGCCTGCCGTGCGCATCGGGGCCACGATTTGTCGTCAGGATGAGGCCGAAGGGCGCAGACAGGGCGACCTCTTCGAGCGGCGGCACGCTCACCGGGCGCATCCGCGCCTTGCCGCTCGCGGTGGAGAAGCCATCCACGAACAAGATCGGCGTGCCCGTGTCGTCCGCCGCCAGCACGGGCCACTGCAAGCCGCCGTCCCAGTCGAGACGCTGATGCGACAGCCCGGCGTACGACGGGACGACCGACGCAATCGCGTCGAACACATCCGATGTGTCACCGTAACCCAAATCCGCGCCCATCAGGCCCGCGAGATCATTCAGCGCGTCCCAGAGCGATCGGCTCCCGCCGAGCGGCACCAATGCCGGTCGTAGCAGTTGCACATGCCGATCCACGTTCGTCAGCGTCCCGGCGACTTCGGTCCAGGTCGTCGCGGGGAGGATGACATCGGCGCGCTTCGCCGTTTCCGTCATCAACAGGTCATGAACGACGAGGAAGTCGAGCCGTTCGAGCGACTGCGCGGCAGCCGCCGCGATCCGCTCATCGGGATCGCCTGCCGGATCGAAGCCCGACAGGAGCGCGGCGCGGATCGTGCCCGATTCCATTGCGGTGGGCATCTCGCTCAGTCCGACCCCCCCGCCAGCGGGGACGCAATGGACATCGAGCGCACCTTGATGATTCGTGCCATCGCGGAGCGGCCAAACACCTGCACCCGCGCGCCCGATGTTCCCGGTCAGGAGGGCGAGGTTGATCACCGAAGTCGCGGCGTCCTCGCCATCTGCCAAGCTCGTGATGCCCGAACCGAAGAACGCCGCCGACGGGGGATAGATCCCCGACTCCGGCGGCGGGTTGCGGACGAAGCCACCCTTTGCGTAGAGCCGCGCGGCCCGCTCGATCTCCGCCGCCGGGACGCCGCACCGCTCCGCCGCGATCGCCGAGGTCATCGCGCGCACAGTGGCGAACCAGTCATCGTAGCCCTCGGTCCGCTCGGAAACAAAGTTCGCGGCGTGCAGATTCTCCTGGGTGATGACATTCGCCATCGCCAGAAGCGCCGCCGTTTCCGTGCCGGGGCGCACCTGCAACCAGACGGTCGCAACCTCGCAGAGATTGTTCCAGGTTGGTGAAATCATCACCATGCGCGCGTCGCGGGTGCGAAGGGCAATGTGGAGATCATAGGAAAGAACGGGGTGCGTTTCCGGCATATCGGCGCCAATGAGCAGGAACATCTTCGCGTCGAGCAGTTCGGCCTTGCTGTTCGTCACCGCCGCTTCACCGAGCGCCGCGACCATCGCGCGGTCGCCCGCCGCGTGCATCTCGCGCCCGACGACATCCACATGCGGCGAGGCCATCACCTCGCGCGCGAACTGCGCCAGCACGAATGCATCTTCGTTCGTCAGGGTCGGCGCGGAAACGGCGGCGAATGAGCCGTCGCGGTGCGCGGCGAGGCGATCCGCGACGAGTGTCAACGCTTCCTCCCACGTCGCTTCGCGGAAGGTGTCGCCGGTGCGAATTAGCGGCGTTTCGAGGCGCGCGGGGTTGGTAACGGTGTCGTAGCCCCAGCGGCCCTTGACGCAGGTGTACGAGCGGTTGACGCCGTACTCGCGCGCCGAGCCTTGCGCTCGCTTGATGTCGCCCTCGCGCGTCTGCACATCGAGCGAGCAGCCGACCGGGCAGAAGCCGCAGATCGAGCGCACCGTTTGCATCTCCCACGGATGCTCGCCATATTCGCGGTCGGTGAGCGCGCCGACCGGACAGACCTGCACACACATCCCGCAGTGGGTGCAGTCCGTGTCGTAGAGCGAATTGCCGAATGCCGGAATGATCGTGCTTTCGAGGCCGCGGTTCGCCATCGTGATCGCGGACGCGCCGATTACTTCCTCGCAGGTGCGGATGCATTGCGAGCATTGCACGCAGCGGTCGTGCTTGAAATCAATCAGGTCCGAGAAATGCTGCACCTCACGCACCATCTTCGGTCGGTGGAAGGGGTTTTCCGCGACGCCATACTCATACGTCGAGTCCTGCAACTGACATTCGCCGGAGGCGTCGCAGGTCGGGCAGTCGAGCGCGTGGTCAATGAGGAAGAACTTGAGCAAGTCCTGCCGCGCCTTGTAAGAAACCTCATCGTGCGTCGCGACTTCCATCCCGTCGCGCACGGGCGTCGCGCACGAAATCTGCGTCCCGCCACGCCGCCCGAGGACATTGACGACGCACATCTGGCACGAACCCCACGGACGCAAGTCCGGCTGGTAGCAGAAGGACGTGATCGTGATGCCGATCTTTTTTGCGGCATTGATAATCGTCGTACCCGCCGGGACGGTCACGTTCTTGCCGTTGATGATGCAGGTGACGTCTTTCGCCATGCGTCGTTTCGCTCCTCTAGTAGCCAGTAGTCAGTAGTCAGTAGTCAGTTGGAATCGGAAGCGCGTTTCTCTTCTGGCTACCGACTACTGACTACTGGCTACTTCAACGGTCTACCTCGCCGAGTACCATATCAATCGTACCGAGAATCGCGATCAAGTCGGCGATCATCGTGCCAACCGAGATTTTGTTGACGATCTGCAGGTTAATCATGGACGGTGGGCGGATGCGCAGCCGATAGGCGTGCGGCGTGCCGTCCGAGACGATATAGTAGCCGAGTTCGCCCTTTGGGTTCTCGATGCCGACATACACCTCGCCCGGCGGCGGCGAGAAGCCCTCGATGACGAGTTTGAAGTGCCGCTGCATCGCCTCCGCCTCGAACATCACCGCATCGTGAGCGGGGAAGACATATTTCGGCTCGTCCGCCATCAGCGGGCCGTCCGTCGGCATCTGCGCCATGCACTGCTCGATGATGCGCAGCGACTGCCGCATCTCTTCCATGCGGATCAGGTAGCGGTCATACGTGTCGCTGTTCTCGCCGAGCGGAATCTCGAAGTCCAATCGGTCGTAGATGAGGTACGGCAGCGCCTTGCGGACATCGTAGTTGACCCCGGCGGCGCGCAGCAGCGGCCCGGTGAGACCGAAGGAGAGTGCATCTTCGCGCGAGATGTAGCCGACACCTTTGGTCCGGCCAATCCAGATCGGGTTGGCGCTCAATAGTTTCTCGTATTCGGCCAGCCGTTCCGGCATCACCCGGAGGAACTCGCGTGTCTGCTCCCAGAAGGTGTCCGGGATCGGGCGCTGGAAACCGCCGACTTCCATGATATTCGTCGTCAGCCGTGCGCCGCAGTAGTTCTCGAACAGATCGAGGATCATCTCGCGCTCGCGGAAGGCGTAAAGCGACATCGAAAGCGCGCCGATGTCCATCGCATGTGTGCCGATGCCGACGAGATGCGAGGCGATCCGCGTCAACTCGGCGAGGATCACCCGGAAATACTGGGCGCGTTCGGGGATGGAGTCGGTAATACCGAGCAGTTTCTCGACCGCCATGATGTAGCCGAGATTGTTTGATGGCGCGGAAATGTAATCCGTGCGATCCGTCCACGGTGTGAACTGGACATACCGCGCATTTTCGCCGAGTTTTTCGGTGCCGCGATGGAGGTAGCCAATCACGAGGTCGCACGCCCGGATTACCTCGCCATCGAGGCGAATGACGACGCGGAGCACGCCGTGTGTAGACGGATGCTGCGGCCCTAGGTTGAGGATCATCTCGCGGTCGCCGCCCGCGAGGACGCGATCGCTCTCCACACTCTGCTCATCAATCCCCGGCATATTCGGCATATCGGCGATAATTGGTCGGGTTGTCGTTGTGTCAGCCATCGCAGGCCCCTTTCACTCGCACTCGCACGCGCGCTAGTGGTACTGACCCCACTGCTTGTGGCCGCGGAGCGGATAATCCTTGCGGAGCGGGTACCCCTCGTTCCAATCCTCCGGCAGCAGGATGCGCCGCAGATCGGGATGATCCGCAAAGTTGATGCCGAACATATCGAAACACTCGCGTTCGAGCCAGTTTGCGGACGCCCACAGGTCGGACACGGTCGCGATACTATCGCCGCGCTCCAATGCATTGACACCACTTTTCAGGCGCAATCGGTGCCGATTCGGCGTCGAATAGAGTTGATACACGACATCGAAGCGCGGCGCGCGAACGCGCCAATCCACGCCTGTCAGGTCAATCAGCATATCGTAGCGCAACGTCGCGTCGTCCCGCAGGAAATGGAGCGCGTCATGCACCGCATCTTTGTGGATACGGATGGTAATCTCGTCCCGGAAGGTGACGACCTCCTCGACAGCGGCGGGGAAGCGTTCGTGTACCGCCTGCACGGAACGATGTGGCACCGGCTGCACCGACGGTCCGGTCGGCTGCTCGTCGGTGTGGGGTTCCTGGGCCACCTGGTCCTCCTTGACCCGTCCCCATGCGCGACAGCAGCGGCGCGCAGCAGGGGAACGTGGCGCTGAAACGTGTTAGCCGCTCCGCCCCGTCGCGCTCGCGGTCACATCCGGCCGCCGGTTGCGCGGCTTCTTCGCGAGCGTTTCATTCTTGATGATCTTATTTTGCAGCGTCAGGATGCCGTATGCCAGCGCTTCCGGCGTCGGCGGGCACCCTGGCACATAGACATCCACCGGGATGACCGCATCCACGCCCTGCACGACCGAATAGGTATCGAACGGCCCGCCGACATTGGCGCACGAACCCATCGAGATCACCCATTTTGGATCGGGCATCTGGTCGTAGAGTGTGCGGATGATCGGGGCCATCTTCTTGGTCACCGTGCCCGCGACGATCATGCAGTCCGCCTGGCGCGGTGAGGAGCGGAAAAGCATCCCGAATCGCTCCGCGACATCAAAGCGCGGCATCGAGGCGGAGATCATCTCAATTGCGCAGCAGGCGAGGCCGAATCCGAGCGGCCAGAGCGAGGAGCGGCGCGCCCAGTTCACGAGGAAATCGAGGCTGGTGATGATGACGTTCTTGTCAAACTGGTCTTCTAGGCCCATTCGAACGCTCCTTTTCTCCACGCGTAGAACCAGCCGAGAAGCAGCAGGGCGATAAACAGGAACATCTCCACCAGTCCGTACCAGCCCAGTGCGTTAAAGATTACTGCCCACGGATAGATGAAGATCGCCTCGACATCGAAGACGACGAAGAGGATCGCGACGACGTAATAGCGCGCCGTGATCCGGTTCACCGGGCTGGTGACGCCGGGTACACCGCCTTCGTATGGGGATAACTTGATTCGGTTCGGACGCTGCGGCCGCAGGAAACCACCGAGCGCGATCACGCCAATACCGAGCGCGGAACCCACGGTCAGTGCAAGCGCGACAAACAGCCAGTTGCCAAGCATGAACCACCTACTCCCGTCGCCTGCGTACCGCATGATTGTGCGCCGTTGCACAACGCCCGTAGTGTACCGCGTTCACTCTGCCGCAACAAGAGCGCGGGGAATACCCACCCCCTGCCTCCTCCCGACACAGGAGGGGGGTACTCCGGCTCCCCTTCCGGGTGCCCTTTGGGCAGTATCGGGGAGGGGTTGGGGGAGGGGTCTGCCGCGCGAGCGCATACATCCCGTGATCTCTACACATTTGGACGGATCGCACCGCGTTCGCT
>JALYXG010000532.1 GCA_030947205.1 Chloroflexota bacterium | reverse complement strand
TCCCTTCGATCAACGTTGATGCCGCGATCGAAAACGTCGGACTCACGTCGGACAACCTCATGGACGTACCGAAGTACTACGATGAGGCCGCGTGGTATCAGCTCGGCCCGCGACCCGGCGAGCGGGGTAACGCGGTGATCTCCGGTCATGTTGACTCGACAAAGGGTAGTGCGCTCTTCTGGGATCTGCGCAAGCTCGTCCCCGGCGACACGATCACCGTGGTCGGCGACGACGGTATCGAGCGACGATTCGTGGTCACCGCATCGGAGCGATACACACCGGGAGGCGCGCCGCTGACCAGGATTTTCGGCGCAGCGGACGGCGTCCACCTCAACCTTATCACCTGCGATGCGGACACACCGTTCGATTCCACCAGCGGTGCATATACGGGCTACTTGCTCATCTATGCCGATGCGGTCGCATGAATGGATCACGTGCTCCGTGGCAGCGACCGATTGAACCGCCGATGATAGCGGCGCTCATCCTTGCGCTCAGTTCGTCAGATACACGAGAGTATACGCCCCGTAGCAGCGATCTCTGGTATATCTGTCCTGACATGCATCGTGCGCTCGCGTTGTGTGTCCTCCGCGTTTGTGGCTCGGTCGAGGAGCCATGCCGTGTGCTCCTTCGAGGCATTGATATGCGCCTGCACGGCGGCAAGCAGCGCATCACGGTTGCCATCGGCAACGGCACGCACAATCGCCGTGTGCTCCGTATGCGCGCCTTGCGACCGCCGCAGCACCTCGTCCTCGCCGGGGTAATAGATGCGGCCAACGCTCATGCGCGCCAACACCCCATGGTGCAGGTCGAGCAGTACCGCGTTCCCGGTCAGGCCGATGAGGAGCGCGTGCAGTTGGAGGTCGAGCGCGTAGTATGCGGAGTAGTCGAACGTCGCCGCATTCGTGCTCGCAATGACCGCCGTGCTCCGGTCGAACACTGACTGCATCTCCGACGCGACCGTGTGCAGCGACGCGACAGTCGCGTGCTGCACTGCCCAGCACTCGATCATCATGCGCGTCTCGACGAGGTCCCACAGCACTCTCGGCGTCAGGGTGGCGACGTAGGTGCCGCGCCGGCTGCGCAGAACGACCAGACCTTCGGATGTTAGCCGGTTGATCGCATCCTTAACCGGTGTGCGGCTCACGCCGAGGTCGTCCGCGAGTTGCTGGACATCGAGCTTGTCGCCGGGCAGGAAGGCGTGATGCATGATGCGCTCCTTCAACCACTGGTACACCTTGGTTGTCAGATCGCTATGTTCGATCACCGCGCCCCCTTCCGAAGCAATAAGCAATGTGTGGGGGCTTTGCTCCCCCTCGTTGCTCATCGCTCATTGCTCGATTGCGTCGAGCAGGCCCTGCATGTAGCCGATCGCGTGCGCCCGCCCCCGGTGTCCCCACGGCGTGTCCTCCACCATCTGCGGCACATGATCGTCCAGCAGAAAGCCCGTGAAGCCGCTCCGCTTCAGCAGCCGCATCGTTTCCGCCGCGTTGAAGTTCCCTTCACCGATGAAGCACTCGGCGAACTGCGGCACGGTGCCCTGCACGTCGCGGAAGTGAACGTAGGCAATGCGGCCTTTGGGGGCGAAGTATTCGATCATCTCCCGCACGTTGGTGGCGCCGCCGGGCATCTCGGAGCAGCAGCCGAGGCAAAGGTCGAGCGCCCATGCCGGGCTGCCGTCGGCGATCGCGTACGCTCGCTTGAAGTTCTCGACCGAAATGAAAATACGCGAAATACCAGCGAGCGATGGCATGGGCGGGTCATCGGGGTGGAGGGCGAGCGTGACGCCAGATTCCTCCGCGACGGGCAGGACGGCTTGCAGAAAATAGGCGTAATTTTCCCACATCTGCTCCGCCGAGACGGTCAGTGCGTCCACCTCGGCCCACATCTCGTCAATCGCCGGGCTGGCATTCTGGACGAAGGCGCGTTGCTCCGCCGCGCTTGTCTGCCCAACGAGCGCCATGTCGAAGGCGGTGACGTGCGCCCCGCCGCGCCCCGGCGCGGTGCGCGAGGTGCGCCAAACGGAGTTCGGCATGAAGTGATAACCGAGGATCGGGATACCGGCGCGGCCCATGTTGCGGATCGTGGTGCAGTAATGCGCAATCTGCTCGTCGCGGCCCGGAAGGCCGAGCATCGCCTTGTCGTAGAAATGGAGCGGAACGTTCTCGATCGCCTCGAACTTCAAGCCGTATTCCTCAGTCTTCAAGCGGAGTGCGAGCAGGTCGTCATACTCCCACTGGTGATCGCCCGGCAGCGACGAGTGGCCGAGCAGGTTCATTTGCACGCCGCTGACGCCGAGTTGCTTGGCAAAC
>JALYXG010000509.1 GCA_030947205.1 Chloroflexota bacterium | reverse complement strand
GGGTAGACTTTGCGGACACCCCGGACTTCAATCATCTGCCCTACGCTCCTATGGTGTCGCGTTGACGAACGCGCGAGACGCCATCCCCCGTCCGGCGATAGTGTGGCGGGGGTGCGTGAGCGACTTGTGCGTGTCGGGTGATGCGTTCTTGAACGCTCGGTAAAAGGAATGTGAGCGCGTCGGCGAACTGCGCACGCTCTTTTAGACTCAGACGAAGGATTCTTTACGCAGAATCTGTCGCATCGGTGGCGGCGTGGATCGTTCAGTTCGCAGCGCGCAGCTGGGCGACGCGGACTGTGTGCCGATCGGGGAGCGAGAAACCGGCCCGATTCTGGAGATGCTTTTGCAGGAACTGCACGATCCACTGCCGGATCAGGGGAGGCAAAGGCTCGCGCGGATAGGGCTGGCCCGCTTCCCAGAACCCGTGGTTGCCGTCCTCCACCTCGAGAAAGGTGACCTCGGCGTTGGCGTCCTTCAATGCCCCATACAGCAGTTCGGCCTGTGTGAGGGGCACGATCTCGTCCTCGCGCCCATGCACGATCAAACAGGGCGGCATGTCGGGGCCGATGTAGTGCAGCGGATTGGCCTGGCGTGCCCCCTCCACCCGTTCGAGGACGGGGCCACCCAGCAGCAGATGCTCGGCGCAGGGGTGCCCCGCCGCCGCGTGAGGATTGAGGGCGGGATCGGTCGCCCGTGGGTTGCGGAGAAAGTCCGTGGGTGCTGCCAGGATCATGGCCGCTGCGACACGGGTTGAGTAGCCTGCGGAGCCGCAGTCACCTTCAAGGTCTGCGACGCCTTGGGAGGTCGCCGCGAGAGCGGCGAGGTGAGCGCCTGCGGAGAACCCGGCGACGGCAATGCGTTCAGCATCAATACCGAGCGCGGCGGCATTCGCCCTGAGAAAGCGGAGGGCCGCTTTGACATCATGGATTTGTGCGGGGAAGAGCGCTTCACCAGAAAGGCGATATTCCGCTGACACGAGGGCGAACCCGGCCTGAGGGAGACAATCGAGCATCCCCGAGGCGATCACGTTTCGTTTATTGCCACTGTACCAGCCCCCGCCGTGGAGCCAGAGGACTGCAGGGATGGCTTCCTCGCGCGGTTCTCCGGGCAATACCATGTCCATGGCGAGTGTTCTGTTGCCCGCCTGGCCATAGGGAATATCCAAGACTTGGTCGATTTCCATACGGGAATCGTAGCTGATTGCCAAAAAGGCGGCAAATAAATGCTAGGACTTACGTAGTTGAGCGATGTGGACGCGAGCGGGTAGATTAGGAGTTACGCGTTCGCGAGAGGGAAACCCGGTGGTACGGGTGCCCTCTGGGCAGATTTCCAGTCTGCCTCTCAGGACGGGAAGGTAGGCTGGAAAGCCTGCTACCGCCAAGACAATGCTCCAACTATGTACGTCCTACATTTATCGTCGGACGGAGAAATCGCTCGCACCGGGAGTCAGGAGGCGACTTCGATGACGAGGCACTGCCCTTCCGCCACGACCGGATACGTCTCGGCGACGTACGGCCCCGGCACCTTGCCAGGAGCAGGCGCGGCGGCAGGGGCAAGCGCATCACCTTGCTCGACGTGTACATCATAGCGGCGCACGCGTAGCCGCTCGGGATCGCACCACGACTGCCCGGTGCGAATGTCGAACTCCCAGCCATGCCACGCGCACGTGAGGATTTCGCCCGCGCGCGTGTACTCTACCTCGCCCGGCGCCCGTGCCTGGAGCATCCCCCACAGCAACCCTTCACACAGCGGCCCGCCCTGATGCGGGCAGCGATTACGCAGCGCGAAGAACTCGCCGCCGATATTGAAGATGCCAATAGACCGCCCGGCGACCGTGACGATCTTCCGCCCGCCCGGCGGTATCTCCTCCACCCGCCCCACCACATGCCGCGCCACGCTCACCCCCAAATGCATAGCGCAGAGGACGCAGAGGACGCAGAGAGCGCAGAGGTAAGAAAAGTAACTCCCCCTCTTCTCTGTGTTCTCTGCGTCCTCTGCGCTCAGGTTCGTTCGTTCAAGAGCCGGTCGCCGTAGAGGGCGAGGGCGTTGTTGTAGTAGATATTCCGGCGCATGTCGTCCGGGAGGCGCGCGGGGATCGCGGTGTCGGGCGCGTCCCAGTCCCAGTGGGCATAGTCGCTCGCGAAGATCAGGCGATCCGCACCGACCTGCTCGATCAGCCACGGCAGATCGTCCGGCCGGTCCGGCTCCTCGACGGGCTGTGTGCAGAACCAGACGTGGTCGCGGACGTATTCTGAGGGTTTGCGTTGCAGGTGCGGCGTCTCGTCGCGCAGCAGGCCGTAGGTGTTGTCCAGCCGCCAGAGCAGCGACGGCACCCAGGCGAAGCCGTTTTCCGCCGAAACGACCCGCAGCGTTGGGAAGCGCTCGAAGACGCCCTCGACGACGAGGCTGATGAGATTAGCCTGCATAGACTGTGACGGCCCGACGTGATCTTCGATGTAGAACGACGGCCAGCCGCAACCGGTGATCGGCTGCCCGCCTGAGCCGAAGGCGTGCGACACCACGGCGAGGCCGTGCGCGACGCACGCCTCGTAGATCGGCCAGTATTTACGGCGGCCCATCGGCTCGCGCGAGCGGCCTGTGAACTGCACCTGGACGAAGCGCGGATCGTTGGCCCGGCGTTCGATCTCCGCCACGGCGAGATCGGCATGCTCGAACGGCAAAATGATCGAGGCGCGCAGGCGCGGCTCCTTGTCCAGCCATTCGGCGACCTGCCAGTCGTTGACGGCGGTCGCCAGCGCGGCGTCGAACTCCGGGTTGAGTTGGGAACCCGCGCCCGTCAGCGGGTTGAGGATGCCGCAGGCGATGTTCCACTCGTCGAGCAGTTGCACCGAGGTGAAGGAGCAGTCCGACCCCGCCCCGCGCCCCGATGGCGGGAAGGCATCGGTGCGACGGTTCGTGAAGCGGGGGTAGACGGCCCCCGACGGCCCGCGCGTCCCGTAGGTCATCAGGTGCGTGCGCCAGCGATCCGACAGGAACGGATACAGGTCGCGCTCCGAGTCAAGTTCGTTGTGGATGTCGCAGTCAATGATCGCCGGTTTCGTCCGCGCCTGCCGCGCCGGGCGTTCGAGTGTGGTCGCCATCGGGCAATTCCTCCTTAATCGGCCTACGCCAGTCCGTACAGGTCGCGGGCATTCTCGTAGCGGATTTTCTGCGCCAGCGCGTCGGGCAAATGGGGCAGGAGTGTTTCCAGCGGGTCGCTCGTGTGCTGGTGCGGGTAGTCGGTCGCAAACATCAGCATCTGGTCGCCGTCCATCTGCCCAATCGTTCGTTCCATATCCCGCCACTCCGGCGGTGCGTCGAGCGGCTGGATCGTCAGGCGGACATGGTCGCGGATGTACTCGGACGGCGCGCGTTTCACCCACGGGACGAGGCGGCGCAGGTTGCGCCATTCCTTGTCGAAGCGCCACATGAAGGCAGGTAGCCACGTAAAGCCGCTTTCCAGCAGAGCAATCCGCACCGTCGGGAAGAGGTCGGGTACGCCCTCGCTGATGATGCTCGCCAGTTGCGACTGGAAGACCTGCGCCATCCCGGCGTATTCCTCGAAGTAGTGCGACGGCCAGCCGGACGGGAAGGGCGGGTTGCCAGGCGCGCCGCCGAAATGGATGCCGGCGACGAGGTTGTGCGTGCAAATCGCCTCCCACAGTGGGCGGTGAAGGCGGCTGCCGTACGGATGCTCCGAGCGCACTGGCAGCAGCACCTGGACGAAGCCGGGGTGGTCACCGACGCGCGCGATCTCCGCCGCCGCCAGTTCCGGCAGTTGGACGGGCACGACAATTGAGGCGCGCAGGCGGGAGTCTTTTTCCAGCCACTCCGCGATCTGCCAGTCATTGACGGCGCGGGCGAAGGCGACCGCCGCTTCGGGGTTGTGGAGGCTGTCAATCGCGTACAAACAGTTGACGATGGCGATGTTCACGCCGAGCGGGTCGAGGATTTGGCCACGCAGCAGGTCGAGGCTCGAACCGGCCGGGCCGTCGGGTGGAATGCTGTCGGGCCGGGCGGCGACGGGCGCGCGTGGCGGGTAATACGTCGTACTCGCACCCTTGAAGACGGACTGCTCGACGTGCTCGACCCAGTGCTGGGGGAGATAGGGAAACAGCGCCTCGACATTCGGGACCGTGCTATGGACATCGCAGTCAATCAGCGCCGTAGCGGTTGACGCGGATGCGACGCTCATCTCGTCCCGTTGTGCCTGCATGTGCGACCTCCTCCACTGCGTAGATCATCTACTGTACGCCTCTGACCGAGAGGGGTCAACCACGGTGTGTGCTCCGGCGCGTGGCAGGAACCCCGTGGACGATGCCACCGAATGTTGCTATAGTTGTGTCGTGTAGCAGGAAATAGGGGAGGGATAATCATGACACCGCAAGGGCCGAATTTCGCGCCGGGGCAACCACCGGGGCCGTATGGATACGGATACCCGCCGCCGATGTACGCGCCGCCCGTGCCGACGACCTCCACGATGGCGATTATCAGCCTCGTCTGTGGCGTCGTGTCGTGGACGATTGTGCCGTTCATCGGGGCGCTGATCGCCGTGATTACCGGGCATATGGCGCGCGGCGAGATCCGCCGCTCGGCGGGGCGCGTGGGCGGTGGCGGTCTGGCAACGGCCGGCCTCGTGCTTGGCTATATCCAGATCGTCGGCGGCATTGTGCTGGCCGTCATCATCATTGCAATTGTTCTCGCCAGCCGGGGCAATTACTACAATTAGCGCGCAGCGCGGCGAAAGCCTGCCACTATCGTGCGGGTGGTGGATGAAGCCGCGTCGGCCATGACCATCCGTTGGCTGATTCCGACTGCTCCGTTTGTCGCGAAGGGGAGCGAGAAGACGAAGGTGCCCCGTACCCTTCGCCGTCGTTCGCCGCGCGGACCCAGCCGCCGTGTTGCTCGATGATGTTGCGGCAGATTAGAGAGACCGAGGCCCATATCTGGCAGGGTTGCCCGCCAGGGCGTTCGCGGTGTGGTCAAACGGCGCGAAGATCATCTCTACCGGGAAGGGAAGAGAGATGGTGAGGAAACACACGCCGAACATTCTGAGGTGCAAAAGCCGGGCAGCGCCAAACGGACGGGCATATTTCTTGCGGCTCGATTGGCGGCGAAGGCACGAGTGCATCGTGCGGCCATCGCCGCGCTCATAGCAAACGCGCTTGCGCGAGCACGAATCACGCTGATTGTTGTCATCGGGTCTGGTCGGGCTTTGATCTGGCTGACTGGGCAAAAGTCGCCGGTGCATTTATACTCGCGCCAGCGACGCCGTGAGGCGATCAATCACGGAGTTCCTTCGCCTTTATCGCGCACCGCGTTCCGGCATGTGAGGGCATTAGGGCAGGCAACAAGGAGAGCGTCATGGGTAGCCGCA
>JALYXG010000492.1 GCA_030947205.1 Chloroflexota bacterium | reverse complement strand
GCGTGTTCGCGTCCGGCAGCGGCACAGGCCGGTTGAGCACGTCGTCCGGCAACCCATCGAGTTGCTTCATCACATCCCGTGCGATCCGCTCCAGCACCTTTGCGAACTGTGCGCCTTCACCCGCCATGCGATTCCTCCCTTTCTCGTGGTAGCGCAGGCTTTCCAGCCTGCGTCCCTTCCCGGTAGCCGGGCGCCCGTTGGGCAGATTTCCAGGCCGCGTTCTCTCCCTCGTAGGTTCCTTCCCTCTATGGGACGCAGGCGGGAAAGCCTGCGCTACCTTTGTTTCATCGTCCTTGCATCGGCTCTTCATGCAACATATACTACAATCGAGATGGATGAGATGCAGGCGGTCGCACAATCGGCACAGGCGCTATCGGACGAGACGCGGGTACGCCTCCTCGTGCTCCTTTGCGCGGGGGAGGCGACGGTCAACGATCTCGCCGCGCGTCTCGATCTGGCGCAGCCGCGCATTTCGACGCATCTCGCCCTGCTCCGGCGTGCCGGGTTGGTGGAAGCGACAACGGTCGGTCGCCAGCGTACCTACCATGTGGACGCCGAACGGATCGGCGCGATGTTCGCGGCGTTAGGAGGCCCAATGTCAACGACGACGATGCCAGCACCGAAACGGAGCGCGCAGGCGGCCCGCATCATTGAGCGCGATATGCCGATCCGCCACGCTCGCACCTGCTACGATCATCTCGCCGGGGTCGCGGGCGTTCAGTTGCTCGATGTACTCCTGGAGCGTGGTTGGCTGACGACCGAGGACGGGCCGCGCCCGCGTTACCGTCTCACGCCGACTGGCGACGTGGCGCTCCGCGCTCGTGGCGTCAACCTCGACCAGGCGAAGCAGGCTCGCCGGATGTTCGCCTCCGGCTGCCTCGACTGGACGGAACGCCGCCCTCACCTCGGCGGCGCTCTCGGCGCGGCGATCCTCGATGCGCTCGAAGCCGCCAGTGCCGTCAGTCGCGATGGCACGACCCGTACTATGCTCCTCGCGAAACGGCTCGAAACTTGGCTGAACGGATAACACACGAGCGCAGAGAACGCAGAGCGCACAGAGATCACAGAGGAAGATAGGAAAGAGACATGATAATCCTAGGAGTTACGCAGTTAGAGCGTTTTTCCTGGTGGTAGCAGGCTTTCCAGCCTGCCATTCCCGTCCTGAGAGGTAGGCTAAAGCCCGCCACCACCGGGTTTTCTCTCGCGAACTGCGTCACTCCTAAATCCTTTTCCTATTCTTCTCTGCGCCCTCTGCGTTCTCTGCGCGCATTTCCGCCTATTTCGACAGAGCCTTCACGGCGTAGTAGGCGGGGCGGGGGCTGTAGTCCGCGTTGACGACGCTGAAATAGCCCCATGAGACATCGGACGGGCTGAAGACGCTCCAGTTGAGGTTCCAAACGAGCATCAAACCGACCCACGGGTAGCGCGCGCGGACCTGCTGGACGGACTGCGTCATCCAGGCCGCGCGCGTCTGTTCCGAAACATCGGAAAACTCAGGAAAGTTGCCGCTCCCCCAACCGAATTCTGTCACCCACATCGCCCGGCCACCGTCGCCCGCGCGGATCATCACCAGCCGTTGCTGCTCGATACGGCGGAAATAGAACGAGGGATGGGCCGTGTACTCTCCGATGTTCGCCTTCTCCGGCGGGAGCATATCCGGCGCGCTGCGGTAGCCGTACGGGTGCGATCCCTGCACATCCGCCATGTAGCGATAGACGCCGTTCTGATAGGATTCCAACTGCTCCAGATAGCGCACGTCGTCTATACCGATTTTCGGGTCGTTGACGCCGGTCGGGCCGAGCGCTGCGGCGACGATGATCGCGTGCGGGTCCGCCGCGCGGACGACCGGCGCGACCGCCTTCAGCATCTCCACGTAGGCCGTCGCGTCAACGCGCGGCCCCCATTCGAGGGCGAGGTTCGGCTCGTTCCAAACTTCGTACGCCCCGACGCGCCCGGAGAACTTCGCTGAGAGCACGGACATGAAACGCGCGAAATCGGCCGGGTCACGCGGCGCGCCATTGTCCCCCGCCGCCGTCGCCCACTTCGGGCTGCCCGAGACGGTAAGCAGGACATTGACCCCCTGCACTTTCAGATCGTTGAGCAGGAGATCGAGGCCGCCGAAATCGTACTGCCCCGGCGACGGTTCGAGCGCGAACCACTGGACCGGCTGCCGCACCCAATGCACGCCGAGATCGCCGACCATCTTCAGGAGCCGGTCACGCGGCTGATTAGTGAACTCGGTGACGATGCCGATGTCGGGATTGAAGGGCGTCTTCAGGCCCGGCGCCTGGGCGATCACGCCCGGCATCCCGACGCCCTCGTAGAATTGGTAGAGTTGCTTGCCGAGGAAGGCGAGTTGGATCTCGTTCGGCGTCCCAGTGAACTCCGGGTGTCGCTCGAACTTCGCGCGCTCGAAGTATTGGACATCGTAGGTCTTGCCGTCCGCCGGGTTGAGTTCCCCGAACTCTTCGGAGATCGGCAGGCCGAAAACGCCGACATCCCCGTGCTGCTCCCAGTAGGAGCGGAAGCCGTAGGCGAGGCTGTGGTTCGTTTCCGGGAAGTAGCGCGTGTCCGGGTTGACGCTGGGCGATGCCAACTGCTTGAAATCGCGCCCGGAAGAAAGGATCGCCCCCGCGCGGGCCAGTTGCACCGTGCCGCCATTGACCGGCATTTCGAGTCGCGCCCGCTCGGTGTACTGGTAGCGCATGCCGTCCCGCGTGATGAGCGCGGAGATCGGCAGACCGAGAGTGTCCGTACCTACGCCGCTCGCGAACGGCTGAAAGAGCGGGTCGAACACAAACGGCCCGGCGGCACGAACCGTCGCGAGCGAGCAAAGCAAGGGAAACAACAGCACAAGCAGGCTGAATACCCCGCCCAGGCGCGCGCGCTTCCGCATCAAAGACCTCACAGCGTCCACTCCTCGTCGCGCCCACTCACAAGGCCCCTCATCCTTCTTGCACAAAGTACAACGTATGAAACTGCAATTGGCGGTTCGTGCATTCGTCCCGGTGCTAATGACGGAAAAGGAGGTAGTCGGCGAGAGTGGCGACTTCACGGAGCATGTAGCGGCGCTCCTCGTCGCTGCCGGGGCGAATCGGGCTGGTGCGCGTCGGCGAGGTCGCTGCCGAAACGCCGAGGTCGGTCGCCATCCGCTTGAGGCGGTACATATGGAAGGGGTCGGAGACGAGCAGCGCGCGGCGCCAGCCATTGTGCTGCATGAGCAGGGTCGCGCCCTCCATGGATTCATAGGACGAGCGCCCCCGGTTTTCGGTCAGCACGGCGGCGGTCGGGACGCCTTTGCGCAGGAGATACTGCCGCGCCACCTCGCCCTCGGAGTAGTTGTCGCCCGTACCTACGCCCCCGGTGACGATCACCTTCGGGGCCAGGCCGGCGGCATAAAGGTCGAAGGCGTGATCGAGCCGCGCCTGCAAGACGGGCGACGGCTTGCCGTCCCACTGCGCTGCGCCGAGCACGACGATCGCGTCCGCTGGTCGCGCCTCATCCCGACCCGCCTGCCGCTTGATGAGCACGCCGAGCGTTAATGCCGCGACAACCGTGAACGAAAGCAGGACCAACATCAGCACGCCGAAGACGCGAAAAAGCGGCGCCGTCGTCCGCCGCCGCGCACGACCACTTCGCCGCGTCGCGGGCAATGGTCGGGGTCGGGGTCGGGGTCGCGTGCGCGTCGCCGCACGATGGGAATAGGGAGGTGCGGAGCGGGCCACGAGACACGTCCTTTACCGAAAAGTGCAACGGTGCATGAAAGAAGAAACAACGCAGCGCAAATCCCACCGCCGCGCCAGATGCTTCGTCGCACGATATTCCCATGCACCCAATTGTATTGTCAACTGTCCGTATAGAGGAGAAGAAGGTACAAAGTAATCAGTAGACAGTGAAAATCATTCTACGAGCAATAGAAATGGCGGAGACCTGGTCTGCCCCCGCCACGCTATCGTGTGTGGATAAAACGCAGATCGGCGCCGGTTAATTCACCTCGTGCAGTTGCCCGGTGTGGACATCATACACGTAGCCCCGGACGGGAACGTCGGGGATCAGCAGCGGCGAGGTGCGGAGCGTCTCCACGTCATCGCGCACGCTCTGTTCGAGATCGGTGAAGGGCAGGAATGCAATCTCCGCATGGACATGTAACTCGTCATGGAGCTTCTGGTGCAGTTGCTCCTCGGTGAACGTGAGCATACCGCAGTCGGTGTGGTGGATGACCATGATTTCGCGCGTGCCGAGCAGTTGTTGCGAAATGACGAGCGAGCGGATCGCGTCGGCAGCGCGACCACCCGCATTGCGGATGACATGCGCGTCGCCTTCTTCGAGGCCGAGGAATTTCGCCGGGTCGAGCCGTGCATCCATGCACACGACGACGGCGAGTTTCCGTCTCGGTGGCATAGGCAAGTCGCCCTTGGTGAAGTTTGCCGCGTATCGCTCGTCCGCATGGATGAAGTCGTCAGAGTTGGACATAAGACCCTCCTGCATAACTACCGTATAAGAAGAAACAGGACGCGTCCGACGCGCGGCCCTACATATACCATTGGTATGATTGATTGTCGAGTTTCCCGCGCGATTTAGTTGATTACTTTGCCGAGCAGACACCGCTGTGGGTAGTCCAGTCGCTATGCTATGCTAGACGCAAGAGGCGATGCAAACGATCCGGCGAGGGGAGCATATGCAGACGCGCACACCGGCGACAAGCCGCGAATCAGCGGTTGTCACGATCCGGCCGATCCACGATCCGGCGGAACTGCGTGCCTGCCAGGATGTCCAGCGGCGGACGTGGGGGATCACGGAAGATGGCTACATCGTGCCGGTGGCGACGCTGGCGGCAGCGAGCGCGTACGGTGGCCTCGTCCTCGGCGCGTTCGACAGCGACCGGCTCGTCGGCTTCTC
>JALYXG010000491.1 GCA_030947205.1 Chloroflexota bacterium | reverse complement strand
TGCGGCACGCCGCTTTCGACGCACGAGGTCGCGCAGGGGTACAAGGAGATTGACGACAACTCGGTCTATGTCCGCATGAGGCTCACCGATGATGCACTCTTCGGCGCGCCGACGAGCCTGCTCGTCTGGACGACGACGCCGTGGACGCTACCCGGCAATGTCGCGGTCGCCGTCAACCCCGGCTTCACCTACGCCCTCGCGCGGCAGAACGGCGAGCAGTTCGTCGTCGCCGAGGCATTGCTGGATGCGGTGCTCGGCGCGGGGGAATACGAGGTGCTACGCACCTTCCCGGCCTCTACGCTGATCGGGCAGACATACCGCCCGCTCTTCACCTTCATCACGCCGGACAAGCCCGCCTACCGCGTCGTGCCCGGCGACTACGTGACGGCGGATGACGGCACGGGCATGGTCCACATCGCCCCCGCCTTCGGTGAGGACGACCTCGAAGTAGGCCGCGCGAACGATCTGCCCGTTTTGCAGCCGGTGGATCTGACGGGGCATTTCACGGCGGACGTAACGGACTTCGCCGGGTTAGCCGTCAAGCCGCGCGACGCGAAGCAGGACAAAGCCGCCGATCCCGTCATCATCCGGCACCTGAAAGAATCGGGCGACTTGTACCGCGTCCAGCCCTACCGGCATCAGTACCCGCACTGCTGGCGGTGCGATACGCCACTGATCTACTACGCCCTTTCGACCTGGTTCATCGCCATGTCCCGCGAGCGCGACCTGCTGCTGCAAACGAACAGCGAGATCAATTGGGTGCCGGAGCATTACCGAGAGGGCCGGTTCGGAACGTGGCTCGCCAATGTCAACGACTGGGCGCTTTCCCGCAACCGCTACTGGGGTACGCCGCTGCCCGTCTGGATTTCCGAGACGACGGGCGGCATGCACTGCATCGGCTCGCTGGACGAACTGCGGGAACTGTCGCTCGCCCCGCTGCCGGACGATCTGCACCGCCCGTACATAGACGCCGTGCGCATCCGCTCCCCGCACGATGGCTCGACGATGCGCCGCGTGCCGGAAGTGATTGACACCTGGTTCGATTCGGGCGCGATGCCCTTCGCGCAGTTCCATTATCCCTTCGAGCAGCAGGCGGAATTCGCGCGCGACTTCCCGGCGGACTATATCTGCGAGGCGGTGGATCAGACGCGCGGCTGGTTTTATTCCCTCCATGCGATTGCCAGCGCATTGGAGCATTCGCCGGCGTACAAAAATGTCATCTGCCTCGGTCATATCCTCGGGCCGGACGGCTCGAAGATGAGCAAGTCGCGCGGCAATGTCGTGGACCCGTGGGAACTGATGGCGACGCACGGTGCGGACGCGACGCGCTGGTACTTCTTCACCGCCGCGCCCCCCGGCAACCCGCGCCGCTTCAGCATGGACCTCGTGCGGGAGACAGTCTCCAAATTCATGCTGACGCTTTGGAACTCGTATTCTTTCTTTGTCACCTACGCGCGGCTCGATGGCTGGACGCCGCATACTGCCCAAGGGGCGCCCGCCGCGCCACCCGTCGCCGAGCGGCCCGAACTGGATCGCTGGGTACTCTCGGAACTGCATCAGTTGATCGAGACCGTGACGGCGGGGATGGAGGCGTACGACGTGACGACGAGCGGCCGCGCCATCGAGCGGTTCGTGGACGACCTCTCGAACTGGTACATCCGTCGCTCGCGTCGCCGCTTCTGGAAGACGGGGAGCGACGCGGACAAGAACGCCGCCTACGCGACGCTCTACGAATGCCTGGTCACCGTCGCGCATCTGCTCGCGCCCTTCACGCCCTTTCTAGCCGAGGCGATGTACCGCAACCTCGTCTGCTCCGTCGTGCCGGACGCCGCCGATTCGGTCCACCTGCGCGATTGGCCGGTGGCGGACGCCGCCCTGATTGATCGCAACCTGAGCCGCGATGTGCGCGCCGTCGTCCAGACCGTCTCGCTCGGTCGGGCGGCGCGGATGAAGGCAAACCTGAAGGTGCGCCAGCCGCTCGCCCGCCTCCTCGTCCATGCGCGGGGCGTAGCGGAGCAGGACGCTTTGATGCGCCTCGCGGACGAACTGAAGGAGGAACTGAACGTCAAGGCGGTCGAACCACTGGCGGCGGGCGAGGAGGTCGTCTCCTATAAAGTTCGTGCCAATTACCCGATTCTTGGTCGGAAGTACGGGAAGCGACTACGCGAGATTGATGCTGCACTGGCGGTGATGGATCCGAACGATGTCGCGCGTCGTGTCGCGGCGGGCGGATCAGTGTCCGTAACGGAAGACATCGCTCTCGAACCGGACGAACTACTCGTGGATGCCGTCGAGCGCGAGGGATACGCGGTAATGGAGGAAGGCGGCTACACCGTCGCTCTCGACACGGCACTGACGCCCGCACTCGTGCGCGAGGGGATGGCGCGCGATCTCGTCCGCGCCATCCAGGATGCGCGCAAGGCGGCAGGGTTCAATATCGAGGATACCATCGCCCTCTGGGTCGCGATGGACACCGAGAACGAGGACGACACGGAAACGCGCGCGATGCTCGATGAGTACGAGCGGTACATCAGCGGCGAAACATTGGCGACGCGCTTCACCGTCGCCCCGGTGCCGGAAGGCGCGGCGACGACCGCCGTCACTCTCGGCGGCGTCCCACTCGTCATCGGTCTGGAGAAGTCCGGTGCGCTCGCCGGCGGCTCGGCCCGCGTTATTGAAGGAGATGAGGAGTAAGGGGAACCTAACCCCCGGCCCCTTCCCGCGAGGAAGGGGTGACTCACTGCAATATCCGGGCGTTCCCTCAAATGCCTCGATCTCTCGGAGACTCGCTCCCCTCCCCTTCCTCGCGGGAAGGGGCCGGGGGTTAGGTTCCCCGCGCACGTTGGCGGCGGATGTAGAGCCAGCCGCCGACCGTGCCGAGGGCGCAGAGTACGGCGACTTCCGCGATAGCGACCCGCACGCCCTGATGTTCGGCGAGCGTGCCGAGCACGAGGCTGCCGATCGGCGTCGAGCCGAGGAAGAGCATCGTATAGAGACTCATGATCCGGCCACGCAGTTGCGGGGGGGCGAGTATCTGCAAGCGGCTGTTCGCCGTCGCCGTGAAGGTGATGCTGAAAAACCCGAGCACAATCAGCACCGGGATCGCGAATGCCCACCGATTGGCGAGCGCCAGGAAGAAGAGGAGCAGGCTGAACCCTGCCGCGCCGGTGATAATCGCGCGCTGTGTGACCTGGCCGTTGTACGCGATCCCCATCGCGGCGATCAGCGATCCGATGGCCATCGCGGAGGTTAATGCCCCGAAACCGGCCGGCCCGCTGTGCAGCACGTACTGGGCGATCAGCGGCAGCAGCACGGTGAAGTTGTAGCCGAACGTGCCGATCACCGCCATCAAAATCATCACCACGGCGATGTCAGGTGTCCGCACGGCGTAGCGCAGCCCCTCGCCGATCTGCGCCAGCACCTTGCCCCGTGGCGGGATCGGCATTTCATAGAAACGCTCCGGGCGCATCAGCAGCAATCCGCCGATCACGGCGAGGAAACTGACCGCGTTGAGTGTGAAGCAACCTGCCACGCCGAGCGCCGCGATCGTCACGCCACCCAATGCGGGACCGATCAACCGCGCCGTGTTGAACACGATCGAATTGAGCGCCACCGCGTTCGGCACGTCGTCCGGCCCGACCAACTCCTTGACGAACGCCTGTCGCGTTGGGTTGTCGAGCGCGGTCGCGGCGCCGAGGATCGCCGCAAGGATGTAGAGTTCGATCAGATTGATCCACCTCCCGGCGGTGAGCGCGGCCAGGGTAGACGCCTGAACGAGCATCACCGCCTGCGTGATGATGATCAGCAGCCGCTTCGGTACGCGATCCGCGACAACACCGCCGAAGAGCGCGAGCAGCAGGACGGGGAGCGTCTGGCAGGCCGTGACGATGCCGAGGGCGAGTGGGGAGTTCGTCAGCCGGAGGACGAGCCACGCCTGTGCGATACGCTGCATCCACGTCCCGATCATCGAGATGACCTGACCGAGCCAGAAAAGGCGGTAGTTCGGATTCCGTAGCGCGCGGAAGGCTTGCTTGAGCGGCGGGCGCGGCGGGCGCACCACACTCGGTGGCGCTGAAACGGCGGGTGCGACGGTTCGTGCGCTCGATATGCCGCGCATCATTTGCTCCTTCTCCTGCACACGCGGCGAGCGCTCGCGAACCGCGATGCGACTTGTTAGTAAGTCTAATGATAAGATAATCGAGGTATTTCATCAAGGGGATACTCACCCCCGACGCGGGGATGGACATCCGGCTCCCCCTCCCGCGTCGGGAGGGGTTGGGGGTAGGTATCCGGTTAGCGCGCTTAAGGCGCCGCTGTCGCGGTGGATGGGTGCGGGGTTGCGGTTGGCGTCGGGGTCGGTCGTGGAGTGGGTGGAGGAATCGCGGTGGGCGTCGGGAGGGCGGTGGCTGTCACCTGAATGGACGACGGGTCTACCTTGACGATCTGCACCGGGCTTCCACTCGGCAACTGGATGTCTACCGAGACGTCCTTCGCCGCGCTCGGCCCGGTGAAACCCGCGAGATTGACAAGGGCAAGAATGTTTGTCCCGTTGATCTGGTCGAGTTGCTGCCGGGTACCACGTAGCGTGACGGTCGCTTCGGCCTGTGAAAGGGACGGCTGCAACCCTGGCCGCAAGTTAACAGGCTGAATGCGCACCTTCAAGTCAATGTTCTGCGTGATCTCAACGATGTTCGCCTGCACCTGTACAGTGGTAACAGTGTCTTTGATCGTGACGCCGGGCGGCAGTTTTGTGGTGTCCAGCTGCACGGTAATTACTTTGTTTTGACCCAACCCGTCAATCGAGATTGGCTGCGTCGGAATGTTCACGATGCTACGGATCACCTGCGGATCGCCGGTAATCGTCACCTGGGGGATCGAGCCGAAGCCATTGAAGATATACCCCGGCGCAGGCGTACCGACGACATCCGCAGTGCTGACGGGCACGGTGCGCTCGTTGCGGTTATCGGTGATATCGGCGGTAACGGCCACACGCGACGGTGAAAGCGTGACACCACTGACTTCCCGTCCGCTCACGTCCAGCGCCTTGACATCTACGGGCGGACTCGTGAAGTTCGCCGTGCGATCTCCGATCTCGAATGCCGCGACGAGTTGTGTGACGCTGTTCACCTTGCTCTCCGGCCCACTCACCTGTACATCAGGCGGCGTGGCAGCGACGCTGTTCACCTTGACGCCCGATTGCGTTGGCATTGGCACGGTGACGGGCAGCGTCTTCTCGATGCTCCGCTCGATCGTCACCTGCACGCTCACGGGGTTGGCGCTCTTTTTTCGCAGATTGCTTAAGTTGCTTTGCACATGGACCGGCACCTGCTGGGTACCCGGCTTGACCTCTTTGAGGTCAATCGTCGCCGAGACATTGCCCGCCTGCGCATTTTGAACGACGCTGCGCGGCCCCCAGACCGAGATAGTGACGGCGTTCGGGCTGGGCAACGTGGCGGCGAGGCCGTCGGGCAGATTGTTCTCGATGACGAGCACAGTGGGAAAATCATGCTGGCGGTCGGGGTCGTTGTTGTTGATCACCCATGCCCAGAAGCCGAAGGCGAGCACGACCGCGAGTGTCGCGCGACTGAGCACGCCGCTCGATGTAGATCGGTTAGTCTGCTGCTGGGCGCTCGCCATCGGCGGCTCCCTCCGTCTTGCCATCGCGCGATTTCCGCAGGCCGCGCGGATTGCGCGGGAAGAGATGCGGGCGACCATTGCCGCCGCGATCGCCCCACCCATTACGATCCACCCGCAGGAGCGCGCGCAGGGCGCCCTTGAGGCGGTCGTGCGTCAGGTCGCGCTGGAGTCGCCCGCCGAGCGCCATCGCGATCTGGCCCGTTTCTTCGGAAACGACGATCGCGATGGCGTCCGACGCCTCGCTGATGCCGACCGCCGCGCGGTGGCGCGTGCCGAGCGTCCCGCCGATCGGCGCTTCAGTGAGCGGCAGGACACAGGCGGCGGCGAGGATGCGGTTCTGTCGCACGATCACCGCGCCGTCGTGCAGTGGGGTGTTCGGTGTGAAAATCTGGATCAGCGTTTGCCGCGTCAAGATCGCGTCTTCCGGCACGCCGCGATCTGCGTAGTCCTGCAAACCCGTTTCGCGCTCGATAACGATCAGCGCGCCGATTCGCTGTCGCGACAGTTGGACGACGGCGCGAGCGATCTCGTCAATCGTCTTGCCGATGTCCTCATCGGTGCTGGAAAAGGGAAGATTGAGCCAGGTGCGTGTCTGCCCCAGTTGTTCCAGGGCGCGCCGCAACTCCGGCTGGAAGATCACCGGCACGGCGATCACCAGGGCGGGGAAGGAGATTTCGAGGAGACGCCGGAGCGCCGTGAGCGCGAGTATGCTGGACAAGATCGCGATCATGCCGAGCAGGATGGCGATGCCGCGCAGGAGGGGCATCGCCCGCGTCCCGCGTGCCACGGTAAGCAGCCAGAAGAAGATGACCGCCACGACCAAGATATCCAGGAGTGCGAGCGGCGTCAGGCGCGTGAATATCCATGGCAGTTCGAAGGTGATCAGTAGCGGTGTCATCTGCGCGCGTTCCGCTCCTTTGCCGCGCGTGTGGGGCGTGGCGTTTCTGGCTGCGCGGAGTCGGCTCCAAGGACGCACACGAGACTGTGCGTGCGTCGGTCGCCATTGTAGCACGCGGTTTCACGATGTGACCACCCGCCCCGCGCCCGGAATGCGTTGCCATCTCCCTTATCGGTCGGGTGGCAGAGCCGCCTGTCGTGCGACCCCACCACCCGATATTTTATTGCGGAAGCCCCGTGCCGCCCGTGCATGCCGAGCCCTTTTCCGGCGTCTGTGGCCCCTCCCGATATGTGCGTAGAAACTGATTCAGTCGCGGATCGCTCGCGCTCTCCAGTTTCAACTGCGTCCCCCATGCCGACGCCACCACCGCGGCGGGCAGATCGGGGTAGGGGGTGACGAGGACGTAGGTCTGCCCCGCCAGTTTGCGCAGGGCGGCCACCTGATCGGCGGGTAAGTCCGGTCGGTAGGTAATCCAGACCGCGCCGTGCTCAAGCGAATGCACCGCATTCTCATTCTTCACGGGACTGCTGTAATACCCGCAGTTCTGCCAGACAGGGTTGTGTGGACCACCGACGGGTGGCGTCTGCGGATAGACGACGGGCGTCTGGACGTGGGTGCGCTGGAGACCGCCGAAACTCTCCACTCCTGTGATGTTTGATGCCGGCTGGTTGTTGCGCCGGTTGATAACAATCGCCGCCACGACTGCGACGACGACGATGGCGGCGAACACGGCGCCACCGAGGGTGATCCACCGTCGTCGTTCGCGACGCGCGCGCGCCTGCGTCATTGATTGTCGTCGGCGCTGCTGAT
>JALYXG010000485.1 GCA_030947205.1 Chloroflexota bacterium | reverse complement strand
CGTGCCGAAGACGTCCATCCGCGCGAGTTCCCCATCCCCGAGCGAGAAGATAATAACACCCCGCGCAATGGGGGGACGAGTGGCGGCGGTTCCGGTACCGGTCCCGACTGCGGCGGTGGAAAGGGCGATCGGTGTCGGGGAAGCGGCCGACGCGGGAGACAGTAGCAGCGTGTAATGGACGAGCGGTGCGAGTTTGCTATCCATCACGACGGTCTTGCTCGCTCGCGTCGTCACGCCCCAGGCGTCCAGCGTCCGCGCGAGGCCGGGCAATCCCTTCGGATCGCCGAGCGCGACCCACGACCACGCCGACCGTGCGTACGCGAGCAGCGCGCGGGCGTCCGCGTAGCGATCCGTGCTGCCGAGGACGACGACGATCAGCCGGTGGTTGTTTTCCGCGACGGCGAGGATGAGATTCTGCCCCGCCTCGTCCGTCGTGCCCGTCTTGACACCAATCACGCCCGGCATGCCGAGCAGTTCGTTCGTGTTCTTGACCGGATAGGTTCCGTACGCCGAGGGGATTGTCGCCTCCGGCATGCGGACAATCGGCGCGAGGATCGGGTCGGCGAGCACGAGGTCCGCGAGCCGGGCGAGGTCGCGCGCGGTAGAAGTCATCCCCGGCGCGTCGAGGCCGCTCGGATTGACCGCATTCGTGCCTGTTAAGCCCCGCTCGACGGCCACGACGTTCATACGCGCCACAAACGCATTGACGGGGCCGAGCGTCGCCGCATCCGGCAACTTCGCCCCTTCAGCGTGCGCGATCACCGTCGCAGCATCATTGCCGGAAGGGATAAGCATCCCTTTGAGGAGGTTGCCGAGCGTCAGCGTATCGCCCGGCTTGAGGCCCATCGTGCTCCCGCCGACCAGATCCGCCTTGTCCGCCAGAATCTTCTCGTCCATCTGCCCGAGGGTGAGCGCGGTGATCGCGGTGAGCAGTTTGATCGTGCTCGCCGGGGCAATCGTCGTCTCCTGCTCCTTCTGGTAGAGCCGCATGTCGCTCGTGTTCTCCTGCACTAATGCGGCGCGCGCCGTGATCCTCGGCGCGATCACGGACGGCGCGACGCGCGGATACGCCGCCCCCTGCCACGCCCCCACCGGCCCCACGAACGCCAGCAGCGCGACTAGTGCGAGAAGAAATCCAAGCAGCGAACGACGCAATTTCATAGCGCGGAGGATACCAGATTTTCTTATCAGTGAGGTCAGATCAGTTTCTCGCGAACGCGGGCGCTGAGGGCGTCGAGCGCCCAGACGACGATGATCGTCAGGAAGGCGACAGTGCCGACGCGATGCCACTGCGTCAGTTGCTGATACTGGAAAAGCGCGAGGCCGATGCCGCCGCCGCCAACGAAGCCGACGACGATCGAGGTGCGGACATTGATGTCCCACCGGTAAATCGTGAAGGCGAGGAAGGGTGGCACGACCTGCGGCGCGACGGCGTAGAGGACGGTTTGCAGCCGCGTCGCGCCCGTCGCGGTGATCGCCTCCATCGGGCCGGGGTCAATGCTCTCGATCTGCTCGGAATACAGTTTGCCGAGCGACGCCACGGAATGGACAAAGAGCGCGAGCATACCGGCAAATGGCCCGATCCCGACGACGGTGACGAAGATGATCGCGAAAACGAGTTCCTGGATCGAACGGAAGATGTTGAAGAAGCCGCGCACTATCGTGTAGATCGCCATGCGCACGCGCGAGCCACGCATCAGGTTGCGCGCGCCGAGAAAGGCAAGCGGCACCGCGAAGATGATCGAGAAGATCGTCGCGATCAGCGCGAGGAAGATGCTTTCCAGCATCAACTGCACCGACGGCCAGAAAACACCCCAATCCGGCGTCAGCAGTTGCTTCGAGATACGCCAGCCGCGCGGGAGCCGCTGGAACAAGAAAATCGGGTCCATCTCGCTGATGTACCAGCCCGCCATGAAGGTTTCGATGCCGAGGACGATCGCCGTGAAGACCCAAAGCGTCCGGTACCACGACTGCCCTTCGAGCGGCACGACCGGGCGCGCCCGACCCATCAGCCGCAGGCCGAGCGTGTCGTTCGTGAAGTGGAGCACGATCGGGATCGGCAGGCTGGCGAGCAGGAAGAAGAGGAACTTTGGCAGCACCGCGCCGCCGAGCGTCGTCACTCCTTCGGACTGCCGCCACGCGTACGCGATCATATCCAGCGCCGGGTTCGCGGCGATCTTCGAGGGCAACCAGAGTGCGTGAATCAGTGCGTCGAGGACAAACAGGCCGATATACAGCGCGTACCCGGCGATGAACCAGTCGAGCAGGAAGG
Source organism: Chloroflexota bacterium (assembly GCA_030947205.1). Taxonomy (GTDB): domain Bacteria; phylum Chloroflexota; class Chloroflexia; order Thermomicrobiales; family JALYUS01; genus JALYUS01. Next base: position 2,431 of record JALYXG010000485.1, on the reverse strand, counting down.
CGATAGCGCGCTGTGCACGAAAGGACTGAGGACTGAGGACTGAGGACTGAGGACCGGAAGGTGTTCTCTGCGGCGCAGACCCCAACTCCGCCCCTAGTCTGACTTCTTCCTCTGTTGCCATACATCCTCCAACGGCCTACGCCCCCACTCAGTCCTCAGTCCTCAGTCCTTCGTTACGCGATTTCGACCTGAATCGCGTCCTCACCGTAGATCGCCTTGAAGCGGGCATCGTCAATCTCGCCCGGCAGGCCGTCGAAGACGAGTGTACCCGCTTTGAGGGCGATGATCCGCGTTGCGTAGCGCCGGGCGAGCGAAAGGAAGTGGAGTGAGCAGAGCACGGTGATCCCTTGATCGCGGTTGATCTCTTCCACGTATCGCAGCACCGAATGCGAGGTGGCGGGGTCGAGGCTGGCGACCGGCTCGTCGGCGAGCATCAGCGTCGGCTCCTGCATCAGGGCGCGGGCAATGGCGACGCGCTGCTGCTGACCACCGGAGAGGGTATCCGCCCGCTGCCGCGCGCGGTCCGCGATGCCGACGCGTTCGAGATTGTGCATCGCGCGCGCGACATCCGCCGCCGGGAAGCGATACAGGAGCGGCCCGATGGTCGTAACATAACCGAGCCGCCCACTGAGAACATTCATCAGCACCGTACCGCGCTTCACGAGGTTGAATTGTTGGAAGATCATGCCAATCGAGCGGCGGATGCGCCGGATTTCCGCCTCGCTCGCCGCCGTCACATCCGTGCCGTCGAGCAGGATCGTCCCACTCGTCGGTTCGACGAGCCGGTTGATGCAGCGCAGCAGCGTGGACTTCCCCGACCCCGACAGCCCGAGCACAACGACGAACTCGCCATCCCGCACCGTCAGGCTGACATTGTCGAGCGCGACCGTCCCATTCGGATAGATTTTCGTCAGGTTGCGGATTTCGAGTGTCAAGCGTTCAGCCCCAAAATGGGGGTGGTTCACGAACCACCCCTACGGATGCCCGCTCTCCCCCTTCCCCACTGGGGAAGGGGGATGCCCTTTGGGCGGGTGGGGGTTAGGGCAATCTACTTGAAAAAGTCCTCCGGCTTCTTGCCGAGCGCGGTCAGCGAGTCGCGGACGACCTGATACCGGCTGTCGTCGGAGCGCACGAAACCCGTGATGCTGCCGACATCGGCGAGCGGCTGCTTGCTTTCCGGCGTCGAAGCGTAGTAGAGCATCGCGTTAACGATCCGGTCCTGCAACTCCTTCGGGAAATCCTTGCGGAAGCTGATCGTGTCGTTCGGGATGTCCGGCGTGAAGCCGACGATCTTCACCTTCTGAAGGATGTCCGGGTAGGTCTTCAGTTGCGAGGCGCGGCTGTCGGCGGGCGAGCCGTCCGGGTTGTTGGGGCTGTAGAAAGTCCCGGCGCAATCCGCCGTGCCCTGATATACGGCGAGAACGGCCTGCGGATGCCCACCGGCAAAGAGTTCCTTGCCGGGTTTGACGCCCTGCGACGCGAACAACGCTGACGGAAAAACATACCCGGAGGTGCTCGCCGCATCGGTCCACGCGACGGTCTTGCCGTTGCACCCCTTGATGTCATTGATGCCGCTATCGGCGCGGGCAATGATCTCACCCTTGTAGGTATCCAGGCCATTGCGCGTCGTCGTCAGGCCAACATTCACGCCATATTTTTGATGCGCGATCAGATAGGCAAAGGTGGCAAGCCATGCAACATCGGCATCGCCGCTGCCCATGGACTCGATCACCGCGCCATACGAGGTCGGGACGGCGGTCTTGAACTTCAGGCCGGTGAGCTTTTCGAGGTCGGCGGCGACCTGCTTGCCGCTGAGGGTCAGTTTATCCACCTGCTCGGACGGCACGAAGTACATCGTGATCGGTTTCGCCTCGCTGCCGAGGCCGCTCGCCACCGGCTGCGGGACGGGCTTCGGGGGCGGCGGCGCGGTCGTCGGAGCAGCGGCGCTACTGGCGGCGCTCGTGCCGCTCGGCGCGGGCGCGGTGCCAGCGGACGCGACGACACTCCCGGCAGGTGTCGTGCCGGCGGGCCGTGCGGTCGCATTCGCCGTCGTGGAAGCGGCCGCAGCGGTCGTTGGTGCGGTCGTCGCAGCGGCAGCAGCGGTCGTGGGCGCGGTCGTCGCGGCGCCACCCGCCGCACTACTGGCGGCAGTCGTCGGCTTGGCCGCGCCGCCTGCCGTGGCAGTCTTGTCACCACTACTCGTGCCGCAAGCCGACAGCAAGAGCGTCGCGAGCATAAAAATGGCGACCCCGAGTTGGAGCCGTCTCCGATACCACCGGTGCATGATCTTCCTCCTTGTACCCTTCACCCACACGCACACATCGCGGCACGAAAATCGGACCCAGTGTTATCGGATCATGTGTGTCGCATGATTGTTCAATAAGTGGTGCGCACATGTCAAGGGGAAGCGATGAGGGCGAATCGTGTTACT
>JALYXG010000481.1 GCA_030947205.1 Chloroflexota bacterium | reverse complement strand
GATAGAAGCGGACATTGAGCAGCGGGTGCGGCGAGCGCAGTTCGACGATCGTGAAGGCGATCAGCGCGCCGATCCCCAGGCCAAGGAAGCCGAGCACGGTGCCGCTCGTCCAGCCATCCGTCGCCGCATTCGATAGACCGTAGAGCAGCGCGCCGAAGCCGATGGTTGAAAGGATGAATCCCGGCACATCGAACCGCGCCCGTGTCGCACTCTTGCGCTCGCGGAGATTGCGGGAGGCGATCAACGCACCGACGATGCCGATGGGCAGGTTGATGTAGAAGATGAAGCGCCAATCTACGTACTCGACAAGGAAGCCGCCGAGCGTCGGACCGAGCGCGGGGGCGACGAGCGAGGGGACGCCGAAGACACTGAGCGCCAGCCCGCGCTCGTGCGGCGGAAAGGCAGTGAAGAGCATCGCCGTACCGAGCGGCAGGAGCGCGCCGCCGCCCAGCCCTTGCAGGATGCGGAAGAAGATCAGCGCATTGAGCGACGGGGCGAGGCCGCAGAGTGCCGACGCTGTCGTGAAGGCGACGAGCGAGATGACGTAAATCCGCTTGATGCCGAAACGGTCCGCGAGGAAGCCCGCGACCGGGATGACGATGCCGAGCGAGAGCGCGTAGTAGGTCACGACGCCCTGTGTGTGCGAGATGCTCGCCCCGAAATCCTTTTGCAGCGTGGCGAGCGCGACATTGACGACCGTGTTGTCGAGGATGGACATAAAGGTCCCGAAGATCACCGAGAAGAGCACCCGCCACTTATACCCGTCGTCGAATTCGTTCGTTTCCGCCGACCGGTTCATCCTCTTGGGTGCTGCGCGCTCGACCACGGATCGTCCCCTTTTGCTCGACTATCAAACAGGTAGAACTACTGACCAGTAGCATGCAATGAAGTATATCAACAGACGGCGCGGATTCGCATTCCCGCTATACTGGACGCAGCGAAATCGAAACCGGGGAGAACCGCAAAGACGCAAAGGACACAAAGGACGCAGAGAAAGAAAAAACGAGAGAATGTGAAAGGCGTGTGGGGTCAACATCGGACTGGACATAAATTTGTTTTCCTTCCTTCTCCCTTTGCATTTTTCTTTGCGTCCTCTGCGTCCTTCGCGCCTTTGCGGTTCTTCCCGGTTTCTTTCAATCCGTACAGGGGGATGTGATGGCGGAGTTCAGCATGGTACGGGCAATTGAGCGGACGCGGCAGGGGGAGTCGCTCGGGATGGAAACTATTGACGCGCTCGTCGGTGGGTTCACGCGGGGCGCGATTCCCGATTATCAGACGGCGGCGTGGCTGATGGCCGTCCTGTGGCGCGGCCTCGCGGCGGACGACCTGACGGCGCTGACGCTGGCGATGGCACGCTCCGGCGACACGCTTGATCTCTCCTCAATCGGTCGCCCGGTCGCGGACAAGCATTCCACGGGCGGGGTTGGCGACAAAACGACGCTCGTCGTCGCACCCATCGTCGCAGCGTGCGGCGTGCCCGTCGCGAAGATGAGCGGGCGCGGCCTCGGCCACACGGGCGGCACGGTGGACAAATTGGAGAGCATCCCCGGCTTCAATCCCGAGTTGACCGTCGCGCAGTTCATGGACGTGTTGCGGCAGTGCGATCTCGTCATCGCCGGGCAGTCCGCAGACCTCGCCCCGGCGGACGGCAAACTCTACGCCCTGCGTGACGTGACCGGCACCGTGCCGAGCATCCCGCTGATCGCCAGCAGCATCATGTCCAAGAAACTCGCTATCGGCGCGGACGCGATCCTGCTCGATGTCAAGGTTGGGCGCGGCGCATTCATGGAAACGATGGCGGACGCGACAGCACTGGCGGAAACGATGGTGCGGATCGGCACGGGCGCGGGCAAGCGGACGGTTGCCGTCATCTCCGACATGGATCGGCCGCTTGGTCGGGCGGTCGGCAATGCACTGGAGGTGATCGAGGCGGTTGCGACGCTGCGCGGCGGTGGCCCGGCCGACCTGCGCACCCTCGCCCTCCACGAGGCGGCGCTCCTGCTCGTCATGACTGGCGCGGCGGCGGACGAGGCGGCGGGCGAGCGGATGGCGGTGGAGGCAATTGCGTCCGGCGCGGCGTTCGCGAAGTTCGCGGCGGTCGTCGCGGCGCAGGGTGGCGACCGGCGGGCCGTGGAGGATGTATCCCGCTTGCCGCATGCGCCTGTGGTGCGGACTGTCCCCGCGCCGGAAAGCGGCTACATCGCGGACATCGAACCACTCGCCATCGGTCGGGCTGCGATGCGCCTCGGCGCGGGACGCGAGCGCAAGGGCGACACGATTGATCCCGCTGTCGGCATCGTCCTGCGCGCCACGGTCGGGGAGCGCATTGAGCGGGGCGTGCCGCTCTTCGACATCCACGCGCGCAACGCGGCGGACGCGGAGCGCGTGCGGGTGGATGCCCTTGCGGGGTACACATTCAGCGAAAAACCTGTCGCCGTGCCCCCACTCATCAAAGCGACGATACCCGTGTCCTCCTGAACGCCGTTTCCCCGCGCGCCCCTCACTTTCCACGCAATGCTGCGGCATGGAATGTGCGACTAAACAGTCGGTAACATTGCCATCTGTCAAATCGAAGCAGCAAGGGAAACGCGCAATGGCGCAGGTCGCGGCGACGCCCGATGTCGAATACACATCGGCACTTCTCACCCGTATCCTTTCTCATCTCGTCGGCACACTGGCGAACACGAGCGGCGTGCCGGACATCACCGGCCTTTCACGACGGCTATTGCGCGACTGGTGCGACGGGGTTGTGCCGGTCGCGGCGATCATGCCGCTATCGCTCTACCTGATCGAAGCGGCGATTGATATCGTCACGATGTCCCACCCTTTGACGCAGGCGGACAGCACGCAGCGCTATGCCTGGCGGTTCGCAACCGACCTGCGGTACGCGCCGGAACGCTTCGTCGCCTGAGAATATAGTCACAGAGCCACCGAGGGCACAGAGAGGAACGGAGTCAAGGGCCATCATAGTGCCTCCTTCTCTTTCGCGTTTCCTCTGTCCCCTCGGCGTCTCTGTGGCTAATCCACCTTGCCAAAACGAGCGAGCAGGAAGAGCGCGAGGTCGTCGTGCGTGCCGTTGGTGATGGCGTCCGCGATCAGTTGCCCGGTGATCGCCGAGAGCGCGACGCCGTCTCCCTCATGACCCGCCGCCATCATGAAGCCCTCCACGCCATCCACCGGGCCGAGGATCGGCAAGCCGTCCGGCGTGTACGGGCGCAAGCCCGCGCCGCGTATCGCGATTGGCGTCCGTGCGAGTACGGGCATGAATGCGGCGGCATGATGCAGGATTGCGTCGGTCATCGCGGTTTCGGGGGTCGTGTCGTAGCCCGCGAACTCGCGCGAGTTGCCGACGAACGTACCGCCGTCCGAGTGCGGCATCAACGTGAGCGCGCCGCCCATCCGCAGGAAGGGATCGAGCGACTGGTCGCCGTACGCCGGGTCAAACTTCGCGAGCAGGTAGGCCGCTTCGAGGATCGGGCGATGGACCGTCGGCGCGCTCCCCGGCATCGTTCGCAGCCACTGGCCGCGCCGGGGCGTGATCGGCACATCGAGGCCGACCATCGCGGCGATGGTCGGCGCCCAGACCCCTGCCGCGTTGACAACCATGCCGCAGGCGATGTCGCCCCGATCCGTCACGACGCTCGTCACGCGCCCACCCGCCGTGCGGATCGCCGTGACCGTTGTACCGGTGTGAAAGATCGCGCCCGCGTTTGTTGCCGCACGCGCATATGCCCGCGCGAGCAATGTCGGGTCCACATGCGCGTCCGTGAGACCGTCCGCCATCGGTGGCAAGTAGGTCGCCCCGGCGTACGGGCCTGTCAGGGCCGGTTCCAGTGCCAGCACTTCCGTTCGATCCAGTACCGTGACTGGCAGCCCCGCCGCCCGTTGCGTCGCGAGGAAGGGTTCGAGGGTGTGCGTTGCCGCATCGTCGGGAAGCAGGATGAGTGCGCCGTTCATCGCGTAGCCAGTTTCACCGAGTTCGGGCGCCATCGCGCGTAGCAAACGCGCGCTTTGCAGTCCGAGCGTCAGATGCGGGCCGGGCCGCTTCGTCTGGAGAATAATGCCGCCCCCTCCCGCCCCCGTCGTGCCCGAACCAATCTCGCCGCGTTCGATGAGCACGACCGCCACGCCGCGCCGCGCCAACTCCCGCGCAATCGCCGCCCCGCTCACCCCGCCGCCGATCATCACCACATCCGCCGTCAAACGATCCATCCTAAATCCTTCCATGTGAGGAATTACGCAGTTCGCGAGAGAAAACCCGGTGGTGCGGGCGCCCTCTGGGCAGATTTCCAGCCTGCCTCTCAGGACGAGAAGGCAGGCTGGAAAGCCTGCTACCACTAAGAAAAAGGCTCCAACTGCGTACGTCTTCTATGTATCAAAATCCCGCCTGTATGCTGCCCATGGACCGATCATCCGTGTGAAGGGTTGTTGCCCAATGGTCAGGTTCAGCACTCTCAACAAGACTCTTTCAGATGATAGACTGAGTAGCGGTGCATATGCGAGGGGGGTGAGAGTGTCATTCTGGGCGGGGACGCGGTATTGCCCGAAATGCGGCGCGGAGTTCGAGACGGGCGGTTTCGAGGCGACGCCGTTCCCGACCTGCGCGGCGTGCGGGTTCGTCTTTTTTCGCGGCCCGTCACTTGCGAGCGGATGCATGATCGTCGAGGGTGGGCGATTGCTGTTGGCGATGCGCGGCA
>JALYXG010000475.1 GCA_030947205.1 Chloroflexota bacterium | reverse complement strand
GGGCAACCGATCGCGCCGCCCTATGGGAGCGCCGCCCCGCCCTCTCCTCATTATGCCTATGCCCCGGCCTACGGGCAGCAGGCGAGCGTCCCGCCGACCTCCGGGTTTGCGATTGCGAGCCTCATTTGCAGCATCGCAAGTTGGTTTCTCCTCCCCTTCATCGGCGGCGTGCTCGCGGTAATTTTCGGCCACATCGCGCGACAGGAAATCCGGCGGTCGCAGGGGCGGAAGCGCGGTAACGGACTTTTACTCGCTGGGCTGGTGATCGGCTACATCCACATCGCCATCGCCATTGTGGTGGGTGTCGTGTTCCTCTGGCTCGTGATCGCCTTTGCCTCGGACGGATACCGATCCTGAGTGGATCACGGGATGAAGCCTTGGAATCGGGCCAAAATGCACCGGAACTGAGAAAGGACATTTCATCTCCTGTTCCTCTCGTTCCCTCTTGGTGTTCTTGCGGGCGCCCTCTGGGCAGTATTGGCGGTTTTGAAATCGTCTCGTATCGCCAAAAGGGCACGATTATTACGCGCCATTCCATTGATCGGCTGGGCGCGACGCTCCTTGCGATTTTGCACTTTTTGAACACTGTGGATTTTCGGGCCGTTGGCTGGTACAATCAGTTCTGCAAAGCTCACGGGTCTTATTCTCTTTTACCGGAGGTATCACATGGATGATGTTTGTTCGCTCGCCCGCCCGATGACGGCAGGCGATGCATCGCGCTCGCTTCTGCGCTGGGCGGTTGTCGGCGCGGCGAGTGCGATTCTCTTTGTCCTGGCGATGATGCAGGGCGGATCGGTCGGCGCGGCCGCACCAACGACGTACGATAACACGGTCTGCATCAACTACACGACGTGCTATCCGACGGCTGCTCCCACGACAACAACGACGACGAACACGGGGACCGGCATCCCCGGCAACGCCGTCGTCAGCACGTACGTTGACCCGCGCTACTGCAACGGTGTCGTCTCGGTCGTCACCGACGCGTCGGGCAACCTGATTGATGTTTGCCCGGCGACGGGCCAGCGCATCTTCCCGGTCTTCCCGGACTATGGCTTCGGGGCAGGCTTTGTCGGCTCGAATTTCATCGGATCGAATTTCGTCGGTGCGAACTTCGTCAACGGTACGTTCATCGCGCCGGGCACCGCGAATGGGATCACTTGCAACGGCGTCTACGGCTGCCCGTTCGGCGGTGGTTTCGTCGGCAACAACTTCAACGGCAATAACTTCAATGGCAACAACAACGTCAACTTCCTGAATGGCAACGTCTGCGGCTTCAATAACTGCAACACGTTCCCGGCAGGCGCCACCTTTGTGGGCGGCAACACGTTCCTGTACAACGACAACCGCTTCTGCACCGACGGCAAGGTTGCCTTCGTGCAGAATCGCGGCTACTTCTGCCAGAACGGCGGCCCGCTGGTGACGAACAACTTCACGACGACCGTCAACTGCGGCAACTTCTTCCTTAACGGCTGCGGCATCTACCGCCCGTTCGAGGCAAACACCGCCGCTCCCGCCGCCCCGCAGCAGGCGACTCCGGTGACGACATACGCCGTCACCCCGAAGGCTGCCGCGCCGGTCGTGCAGGCAGCTGCCCCGGTTGTCCAGGCGGCGACCCCGATGACGCAGCAGGCAGCTCCGGTCGTTGCGAAGGCGCAGACCGCTCCGGCGACTGCCGCCCCGGCCACCAACAAGCCGGCTGGTACGATCACGGCGGATGACCACCGGGGATAAGCCCCGCGCGGCAACGCTCCTTCTTGCCCCGCTTTCCGTGACTTTGCACCGGACACCGCGCGCCCCACTCCGGGGCGCGCGGTTCGTTTCTTCCCTACGGCACGTACATTCGTCGTTCGCATGAAGCGCGTGCTATCGTAGTCACGCCCGATGCAGGCACGTACTCTGTCCACGAGGACGGCATGCCCGGTGGGTGATGACGGCGGCGGACGGAGAGATGAGGGAGAATAATGATGCGTGAGTTGAAGAGTCAGCAGTTGCGGCGGGTCAATCATCAGGGCGATGCGCTGCGGATGGGGATGAACTGGACGGAGGAAGACCTCGGCAAGCCGCAGATTCTGGTCGAGAGCGCGTACGGGATGGGCCATCCCGGCACCTTCCACTTCCGCCCCTTGATCGAGGAAGTCTCCAACGGCGTCTTCGAGGCGGGCGGCAAGCCGGGCGTCTTCTACACCTCGGACATCTGCGACGGCGTCGCGCAGGCGCACGCGGGGATGTCCTATTCGCTCGTTTCGCGCGATATTCAGGCGGCGATGATCGAGATTCATGCCCTCGGCCACCCACACGACGGCATGGTGCTGATCTCCGGCAACGACAAGTCCGTGCCCGCGCATCTCGTGGCGATGGCGCGCTGCGACCTCCCCGCCATCCACCTGCCCGGCGGCACGCAGATGAATGCACCGAACTACATCACCTCCGACCATATGTGGGGGATGGGCGCGGCGGTGGAGCGGGGCGAGATGACCCGCGAGGATATGGAGATGCACCAGCACGACGCCTGCCCGAGTTGCGGCGCGTGCCAGTTCATGGGGAGCGCGAGCACCGGGCAGGTGCTGGTCGAGGCGCTCGGCCTCGCGCTGCCCGGCAGTGGGCTGATCCCTGCGGCGCTCACCCGCCACATGCGCGTCGCGCGGGCGGTCGGCAAACAGATACTCAAACTGGTCGAGATGGACCTGACGCCGCGCAAAATCCTCACGCGCGCGGCGTTCGAGAACGCAATCATGCTCCACGCGGCGGTCGGCGGCTCGACCAACAGCCTCCTCCACCTGCCGGTGATCGCGCGCGAGGTCGGTTTGGAGGTGACGATTGACGACTTCGACTACATCCACCGCCATGTCCCCGTGCTCGCCAACGCGAAGACGACGGGCAAGTACCCCGTCGAGTACCTCTGGTACGCGGGCGGCGTCCCGGCAGTGATGCTGCAAATCCGCGACCTGCTCCATCTCGACTGCCTGACCGTGACGGGCAAGACGCTCGGCGAGAACCTCGAGGAGATCGAGCAGAGCCGCTTCTTCCAGGAGACGCGCGGCTACCTCGTCAATGTCAAAGTGGCAGTGGAGGAGGTCATTCGCCCGCGCGCGCAGGCCTTCGGGCCGGAGGGCGGCATCGCCGTGCTGCGCGGCAATCTCGCGCCGGGCGGCGCGGTGATCAAGCACTTCTCGGTGCCGAAGGCGATGCACGTTCACATCGGCCCGGCGCGCGTCTTCGACAACGAGGACAGCGCGGTCGCCGCCCTGATCGAGCGCGTCGTGCAGCCCGGCGATGTCGTCGTGATCCGCTACGAAGGTCCCAGGGCAAACGGCATGCCGGAGATGTACTACGCGACCGCGATCATCGCCGCGAGCATCGAACTGACCGCGACCTGCGCCGTCGTCACGGACGGTCGCTACTCCGGGGCGGCAAAAGGCCCGGCGGTCGGTCACGTCACGCCCGAAGCGATGGACGGCGGCCCGCTCGCGCTCGTCGAGGAGGGCGATCTGATCGAAATCAACGTCCCCGAACGTCGCCTCGCTATCGTCGGCACGCGCGACGGCCACCTGACCCCAGAGGAAGTGGATGCCCTGCTCGCTGTCCGCCGCGCCGCGTGGGAACCGCCTGCCCCCCGTCACACGACCGGCATCCTTGCCCTCTACGCCAAGGTGGCCGCGAGCACGGCGGATGGGGCATATATCGCCTGAGAAA